>NZ_JBNCKT010000166.1:0-8125 GCF_049841675.1 Micromonospora sp. DT4 | reverse complement strand
GTTTCCACAACTGCCCGACTCGCCGCCTTCGTCCGTGTCGCGCCAATCAACCGTTATGCGTTGCTGAGATCACCTCACCACAGCCTGAAATCAACTTTGAGGGCGAAGAGAGCTACCGGGAGACCCGGCACCCCCGCGATGAAGAGCGGGGCACTGCCGCCAGCGGGAGCAGGCCCGAAATCAGCGGTGACGAGGCTGCGGCCATAGCCGCCGTCATTGGACGGTCGAGCACCGTGCCCGCCGGGGCGGCGGGGCCGCCCACCTGGTCATTGCGGTTGACCGACGGCATCACCGCGGACTCAGAGAACTCACATGTGTATGTCATCGCGGGGAGTCGGGCAGAGGAGTTGCAGACGCTGGTCGTTCAGTTGAGAGAGGTGGCGAACGCTGAGCATCCGGTCGTCGTATTGGGTACCCCGAGGCGTGGCAAGGAAGCAGTTGCCGCAGGCGACGTTCGGTCGTTGAACTATTTGTTGGAGCAGTTCGCTCAGCGGGGTCAACTGCCCGTCGTGGTGCGTCGTGGCGATGCCGACGTCGACCTGTTGCGGGTGGCGGAGAGGTATGGTGCCGCTGTCTTGCATCAAAGCTATGAAAGGCGGCCGGGCGGGGCTGCATCACTTGACCCGCAGTGGCGAGTCTCGGTCGTCCTGCCGGGGGGCGAGACGGTCACCTCCGCTGACCTGTGGCCCGTGCCCGAGATCACCTTTGCCGTTCTGGAGGCGAGACGCTGGGCTCGGCCCACTGCGGCCGTGGCGCCTGTCAATGATGACCTGGGCGCGTTGGTGTGGGCGGATGATTTCAAGGACTGCCGGGCGGTCTTCGCTGGGCTGCGGGAGCGTTGGTCGTCACAGCGCATGAAGGCTGGCCTGGCTCAGGTCGAGCAGATGATCCAACGGGTGCCTGATGAGCCAGCATTGCGGGTCGTCGCCTCGGTGCTGCACTTTGGCGAGGCCGGCGAGGCCGACATCGTGTTCGACTACGTTACCGCCACCGAGGCGGACCGGCCTGTTGAACTGGTGCGTGCGGTCGGGCAGGTGGAGGCGATATACCGCGCTGTGGCGCACCACGACGGCCTCTCCACCCTGGCGCTGTCGTCACTAGTCGATGCGGTGGACGGGCGGCTCGACGGCTCGGTGACGCTGTCCGGGTCGCTGCTCGAGGCGATCAACTACATCAAAGTTGGCCAGTTCAAAGGCGCCGAGGATTTCATCCGCAAGAACAAGGGCAGAGTGCCGCATGAACGGAGAGAGGAGCTGATCGACGCCGTCGCCGCATTACAGTCCGTCGTGCCCGACCCCAAGAATGAACTCCCGCTCCTGATGGCTGCCGTCGCCGACTGCTGACCGCGAGAGGAGCCGCCATGGCCCCCGTCAGCCCCCGAGTTCCCAGATCACCGCCGCGCGGCGCGGACGGCGGCGTACGCGTCGACCTGACCCGCACCGGTGACGTTCGCCGGTGCGCCGCACGCGTCGGTCGGGTTGCGGGACCGGTACGTCGGTTCGGCCGGCGTGGCGGTGTCCCGCAGGATCTGCCGGGTCCGGTCCAGGTCGCCGATCAGCGCCGGGTTCGCCGACCACATGAGAGCGACCACCCCCGCCACCTGCGGGGTCGCCATCGACGTGCCGTCCAGCGCCGCGTACCCGCCGCCGGGCATCGCCGACACCACGTGCACCCCGGGCGCGAGCACGTCCGGTTTGCCCCTGCCGCCCGGCACCGGTCCGCGTGCGGAGAACTCGGCCACCCGCCGCTGTTCGTCCACCGCACCCACGGTCAGCACGTTGGCGTACGGCGCGGGCGGGTCGTCGATCGACGCGCACCACGGACCGGTGTTGCCGGCGGCGGCGACCACGAGGATCCCGGCGGCGTCCAGCGCCGTGGTGGCCGGGAGCAGCGCGTCCCGGTCGCAGCCCTCGATCGAGGGGCAACCCCACGAGTTGGTCAGCACCTGCGGGGCGCGCTCCGGGCGGCCGTCGGTGAACGGGTCGCCGCCGGCGGGGAAGGGCGCCAGCATGAACTGGAGGCAGTCCAGGTAGTGCCCCGGGCTGCCCAGGTTGCGGTCCAGGTTGACGCAGCCCACCCACTGCGCGTCCGGGGCCACACCGATGCCGTCCCGCCCGACCGCGCTGCCCACGGTGTGGGTGCCGTGCCCGCCCTGGTCGTTCGGTGCCTGGGTGCCGTCCCACGGGTCGTACCAGGAGTCGTCGCCGCCCCGGAACCCCGCCCGCAGCGCCGGATGGCCACCGTCCACACCGGAATCGGAGCTGCCGACCACGATCCCTGCGCCGGTCACCCCCAGTTGGGACCAGACGCGGTCCGCACCGAGCTGACGGATGTTCCACTCCGGGCCGGTGGGTGCCGGCGCGGTGCCCCGGCTCTGCCCCGCCGGGGCCGGCAGCGGCCGCAGGCGCTGGCTGACCAGCACCCGAGCCACCTCGGGTCGCCGTGCGAGCCAGGCCCGTACGGCCGGGCCGCCGTCCACCTCGACCGCGTTGACCAGGTAGTACGGCACCGGGTCGAGTCGTAGCCGATCTGCCGTGCGGCGCAGGTCGGCCTGGCTGCGGTCGGCGGTGGTCACCAACCGCCGGTAGACCTCCACCGCCCGGGCGTCCCGCCCGGCCTGCCCGGGGGCGCCGGCCGGGATGCCGCTCAGGTCGGCCTGCTCGCGCAGCACCACCAGCAGCCGCTCGCCGTGCAGGCCGGGTTGACCGGGTCCGACGTCGACGACACCCACGGTCACCAGCAGGACCGTCGCGGCCAGCGCGGCGACCCGGCGACTCGGGGTGCGTGCCGTCGGGCGGGCCAGCAGGACCGCGTACCCGATGGCGAGGACGACCGCGACGGCGAGGCCGGCGCCGGCGGCGGCCGCCACCCAGAAAGGCACGTCGCGGGTGCCGACCAGGAGCAGGGTGAGCTCCTGCGGATCGGTGAACGCCAGCGGCCCGAGCGTGGCCAGGCCCACCAGCCAGCCGGTCGCGGCCCGGCCGGCGCGGACCTGGTCGGCCGCACCGACGCCGGGTCTCCGAACCGCGGCCGGGTCGGCGGCCGGTCGCCAGGTCGCGGTCGGGTCGTTGGTCGGGTCGGCGGTCGGTCGCCAGGTCGCGGCGTACAGCGCGGCCAGCGCGAAGCCCGTCGGCGGCAGCGTCAGCAGGGCGGGCAACTGCGCGCCGGACTGGCCCGTCCCGGCCGCGAGCAGCAGCAGCGCCACGCCGGCGACCAGGCCACCGACCAGCACCAGGCGGGCCGGCCGGGGCGGCCGGCCGACCGCGAACCGGGACCACAGGGTGGCGTCCAGCAGCACCGCCGCCAGCACGCCCAGCGAGGCGGCCGCCAGAGCCGCGAGGACGGTCTCCAGCAGCCCGCCGAGCGCGCCCAGCCAAGCCCAGGGCAGCAGCAGGGCGAGCCCGGCGGCGACCGCGAGCAGCGACACCGGTCCCGGCCGCCGTGACCGGCCGTCCGGCTCGCCGTCTCCGGCCGCCGCGCTCCGCGTGGCCCCGCCGTCCGCGGTGGGTGCCGCGTCGTCGAGCGGGCCGACTGCTTGGGGGTACGACCACCGGCGTGTCGACCAGCCTACGAACAGCGCGGCGAGGAGCGCCGCAGCGGCCAGCGCGGCGAGGTACGCCTCGTGGTGCACGGGCGGCACGATGCGCAGCAGCGTGAGCGCGCCGAGGGTGAGCGCGGCGGCCAACCACACCCGCCCGGTGGTCCGGAGCGTGGTCGAGCGGGGCAGCACGGCCAGCAGCAGGGCGGGCGTGCCCACCAGCACGACGGTGACCAGGCCGAGCACCGGCCAGAGCCAGCTCACCCGGTCCCGTCCGAAGCTGAGCAGCACCTGATCGGTGAGCCAGCCACCGGTCTGGGTGGCCACCGTGACCGCGACGATCCAGCAGCCGACGAACACGGCCGCGACCACCGCCCACGGGGAGCTGCGGTCGCCGAGCCCGGGATGCGCAGGTTGACCATGCATCCGGAAACCCTACGACCACCCCGAGCGCTATCGAATCGAAGAACCGCGCAGATCTCGGACAGTTTCCGTTAGCCGCTAACGGAAACTGTCCAAGACATCGCGCGGTCGACCTGAGACGGAGGCGAGGCGGGACGGGCGGCACGTGTCGACCGGCTGGCACGGCGGTTACGGTGGATGAGTGCGTGACCCCAACGTCTCCCGATCCGTCGCCGGGCAGCTCTCGCCGAGCCGCCGTACGGCAGACCTGCGCCGGCTCCGCGCCGAGCGCTTCGACGTGCTGGTCATCGGGGGCGGGGTGACCGGTGCCGGTGCCGCCCTGGACGCGGCCTCCCGGGGCCTCAAGGTGGCCCTGGTCGAGGCGCGGGATCTCGCCTCGGGCACGTCGAGCCGGTCCAGCAAGCTGATCCACGGCGGGCTGCGCTACCTGGAGCAGTTGGAGTTCCACCTGGTCCACGAGGCGCTGACCGAGCGGGGTCTGCTGGCGACCCGGCTCGCGCCGCACCTGGTCCGCCCGGTGCCGATCCTGGTGCCCCTGCCCGCCGGGCGAGGGCTGCGGGACCTGCCAACGCGTATCTTCCGTCGTTCGTACTACGGCGCGGGCGTGGCCGCGTACGACGCCTTCGCCGGGATCTTCGGTGGTGGCCGGGGCATGCCGTTGCACCGGCACCTGACCCGGGAGGGGGCCCGGCGAATCTTCCCGAGCCTGCGGGCCGACGCCCTGGCCGGTGCGATCCGCTACTACGACGGGCAGGTAGACGACGCCCGGCTGGTCGTCACCCTGGCCCGCACCGCCGCCAGCCTCGGCGCCACGGTGGTCAGCAGCGCCCGCGCCGTCGGGCTGATCCGGCAGGCGCGGGAGGTGACCGGTGTCCGCGTCCGCGACCTGGAGGCCCCGGCCGGCTCACCGGACGCGGAGTTCGAGGTGCACGCCCGCACCGTCATCGCGGCCACCGGTGTGTGGAGCGACGACATGTCGCGGATGCTCAACGACGTGGGCCTGCGGCCCGGCATCCGGGTGCGCGCCTCGAAGGGGGTGCACCTGGTGGTGCCACGCTCGGCGATCACCGGGGAGACGGGGCTCATCCTGCGTACGGCGACGTCGGTGCTCTTCGTCATCCCCTGGGGCGGGCACTGGATCATCGGCACGACGGACACCGACTGGCGGCTGGACCGGTCCCACCCGGCGGCCTCGGCACGCGACATCGACTACCTGTTGCAGCAGGTCAACACCGTGCTGGACCGGCCGTTGACCACCGCCGACATCGAGGGCGTCTACGCCGGGCTGCGCCCCCTGCTGGCGGGCGAGGCCGACTCCACCTCGAAGCTCTCCCGGGAGCACGCGGTGTTCGAGCCGATGCTCGGGCTGCTACTCGTGGCCGGCGGCAAGTACACGACGTACCGGGTGATGGCGTCCGACGTCGTCGACCGGGCCGTACGCCGGTTGGGGGGCGGCCGCGCGTCGCGGACCGCCGACCTGCCGCTGCTCGGCGCCGACGGGTACGCGGCGCTGTGGCGGGACCGGGCCGACCTGGCCCGGCGGCACGGTGTTCCGGTGGGCGTGGTGGAGCATCTGCTGGAGCGGTACGGCAGCCTCACTCTCGACCTGTTGGCGCTGGTCGACGCCGAGCCGCTGCTCGCGTCGCCGCTGGCCGGCGCTCCCGAGTACCTGGCGGCGGAGGTCGCCTACGCGGCGCGGGCCGAGGGGGCGCTGCACCTGGAGGACGTGCTGACCCGGCGCACCCGGATCTCGTTCGAGACGAGCCACCGTGGTCTGGAGTCGGCGGAACACGCGGCCGAGTTGATGGGTGCGGTGCTCGGGTGGGACGCGGCCACCCGGGCCCGCGAGGTCGCGCACTACCGCGCGCGGGTCGAGGCGGAGCGCCAGTCCCAGCTCATGCCGGACGACGCCGGGGCGGACGCGGCCCGACTCGGCGCACCGGACGTACGCGGCTACGCCGCGGACCGGGGCGGCGACGATCAGGCGGAACTGCGGCCAACCGCTAGATGACCGAAATGTAACGCTACCGAGTGGTAACAATCGATAGTGGCCCGGATAGTGGTTTCGAACCCTACCTACGGTGGGGTAGGTTTCCGCGCGTGCTGTACCGCGCGCACCCCCGTCTGCTCGCCACTCTTCTCGCCGTGGTGCTCGTCGGTGCCCTGGCCGGGTGTTCGCTGCTCGGCCGAGACGCCGCCGCCGACACACCTGCCGTCCCACCGCCGGCGGGGGCTGCCGGCGGGACGGCCCCCGAGGTCCCGACGACGGTCGCCGTCGGTCAGGTCAGTCTGCTACAGCGGCTCGGCGCCGACGCCCCGCTGCGCACTCTGAGTGTCGAGCGGGACGGCTCGTGGCAGTGCCTCGACTGTGCCGGCGACGGGGTTACCTCCCGGGGCACGCTGGCGCCGGAGCAGACCGAGCGGCTCCAGGTGCTCCTCGCCGACCCGCGGCTCGCCGAGGAGACCGACCAGGTCCGGCGGTACCGGACCACCTGCATCGACGCGCTGACATCGAGCCTGTTCACCTCGTCCGGGCTGGTCACCTCGCAGGACTGCCCCGGTGAGGAACGCCCGCCGGTGGCCGGCGAGATCCTGTTGCTGCTCACCCAGGCGACGCCCGCCGAGGTCAAGGGCTGAGGCAGCCCCGTCAGAGCACCTTGCCGGGGTTGAGTAGGCCGGTCGGGTCCAGCGCCGACTTGATCGCCTGGTGCACCCGGACGCCGACCGGGCCGATCTCCTGCGCCAGCCAGTCCCGCTTGAGCAGGCCCACCCCGTGCTCGCCCGTGCAGGTCCCGCCCAGGTCCAGGCCGAGCCGCATGATCTCGTCGAACGCCCGGCGGCCCCGCTCCACGCTCGCCGGATCGGCCCGGTCCACGACGATGTTCGGATGCATGTTGCCGTCCCCGGCGTGCCCCACCACGCCGATCGGCACCTCGCAGTCCGCCGCGATCCGGGCCACCCCGTCCAGCAGCGCGGCGAGCGCACCCCTCGGCACCGCCACGTCGTCGATCACGAGACCGCCGCTGCCACCCGGGTGGGTGTCGGCGGCGAACTTCTCCATCGCCGGATGGGCCAGCCGGCGGGCCTGCAACAACGCCGCCGCCTCCAGCGCATCGGTGGCTGCGTAGACCTCCTCGGCGCCGGCCGCCTCGCACACCTCGGCCAGGGCGGCCAGGTCGTCGGCAGCCCGGCCACCGGTGTCGGCGGCGGCCAGCAGCAGGGCCTGCGCGTCGGTCCGCAGACCCATCGGCCGGTACGCCTCGATCGCCCGCAGGTGGGTCTGGTCCAGCAGTTCCAGCAGGCTGGGCGTGAGGCCCCGCGCGGCGATCTGCGCCACCGCCGTGCCCGCCGCCGCGGTGGATCCGAAGACCGCCACCAGGGTCAGCGACTCGGCCGGGGCGGGCCGCAGCGCCACGGTCACCTCGGTGATCACACCGAGGGTGCCCTCCGAGCCGACGAAGAGCCGCGTCAGGTCGTAGCCCGCCACCCCCTTGGCGGTACGCCGGCCGGTGCGCAGCACCTCGCCCGAGGCGAGCACCACCTCCAGGCCGAGCACGTACTCGGTGGTCACGCCGTACTTCACGCAGCACATGCCGCCGGCGTTGGTGGCCACGTTGCCGCCGATGGTGGACGACTCCCAGGAGCCGGGGTCCGGCGGGTACCAGAGGCGCTGCTTCGCGACCGCCCCGGCCAGTGCGGCGTTGACGACGCCCGGCTGGACGACGGCGATCCGGCTCACCGGGTCGATCTCCCGGATCTCGTCCATCGCGACGGTGCTGAGCACCACCGAACCGTCCACCGCGTTCGCCGCGCCGGCCAGCCCGGTCCGCGCACCCTGCGGTACGACCGGGACGCCGTACCGCGCCGCCGTCCGGATCACCGCGACCACCTGCTCGGTGGTGCGGGGGCGGGTCACCACGAGGGGTACGCCGGCGGCGCAGAGGTCGGCCTCGTCGCGCTGGTGCACGCGCAGCAGGTCCGGGTCGGTGAGCACGGCGTTCTCGCTCAGGGCGGCGCGCAGGTCGTCGAGGAGTCCGGTGGGGGCCATGCCGCCGAGGCTAGGGTGCCGACCACCCGATCATCAACGCGGGCTAGCCCTGCATTCCGCGCGTGGCTGATCGTGGGTGGGTTTCGGCGTGGCGGGTTCGTCACGAGCGGGGTCGG
>NZ_JBNCKT010000165.1:0-8147 GCF_049841675.1 Micromonospora sp. DT4 | reverse complement strand
CCAAGATCATGCCAGCCACAGCCACCACAGTAGACCGCAGCCCCGCTCAGCCGATCAACTCAAGCTGAATACGTACTGCCGAACACGTCGATGCCGAGGTCGTTGCCGCCGCCCATTCGGAAGACGTCCGGAGTGAAGTCGCTTTCGTAGAACGAGCTGAGCACACAGAAACCCGCGAAGGCTTCAAATGCCTCGTCCTGCGGCAGCCCGACGAGGTCGCGGTTGGTCTGAAACTGCCGAACCAGGCTGTCGATAACGATATCCATGCTGTTCCCCCTGCCGGTCTGTCAACTCCGGGCGCGGACCAGTACCTCTTCCACGGTTAGCGCGCTCGTCGGGTGGTGGCTGAGGCACATCGGCGTTGCCAGCTTCTGGAAGCCGAGGCCCTCACCCACGGCGTAGAACTGCCCGGCGGTCAGTCGGGAGATGTCCAAGACCGCGCTCGCCTTGGCCTGCGCCACCTCTTTCGCTGCCGCGATTTGGATCGGACTGTTGAGGAAGCCGAAGAACTGGGTCGCGGCGTTTCCGACGATCCGGTTGTGGATGCCTTTCGGCGCCTGGGTCGCGAAGATTAAGCCGAGGCCGTACTTGCGGGCCTGGCTGGCCAGGGCGAGGGTGCTCTCCGTGCAGGCCGTCATCGAGCCCGACGGTGCGAGGGTCTGCGCCTCGTCCATCACGAAGAGCCCGCCAAGCGGTCGATCGCCCGCGGGATATTGCTTGATCCACGCGAACAACGCCATCTGCAACTGGTTCACGAAGCCCTGCCGCTGTTCATTGCTGGGCAGCCCAACGAGACTGATCACCGATATCCGGGCTCGTTTGCCGGCCGACGGGGTCAGGAGCACGCCCGGGTCCAGGGGCACACCGGTGCCACCGAACAGCGGATCCAGGATCATCGCCGCCTTGAGGGTCTCGGCCATGTCGTGCGCCAATTCACCGGCCCGGGTCAGCGTGGTTGCGGTGTCGGGCAGGTCCGCGAGCAACGCGACGAAGTCACGCAGATCGGTACCTCCGGTGTACGCGAAGTGGGCCAGCGCCTCGCGCAGCACCGCCCGCCCACGGTCCATCTTCGCGGTCTTGCCCCCCATGCGTGCCCGCGGTGCTAGCCCAGCCACCGCCGTGTCCAGTGCGAGAGCTAGTTCGTCAGGCTCGTCGAGCACGGCAGCGAAGTCCGGTAGCGGCTGCAGACTGAGCGGACGGCCAGCCTCGCGGCGGGGAGTCCACACCACCACGTCAGTGCCATGCAAGTAGGCGGCCGCCCTCTCGGCGTCTCCCGGCTGCCACGACGGTGGCGCCTCCGGCCATGGATCACCGAGCCGTGCCAGGTCGTTGTTGGGGTCGAGCACGATCGTGGAGACCCCTTGCAGAGCACACTCTTCGATCAACCGCCGAATCAGCACGGTCTTACCCGAACCCGAGCCGGCGAAGATGACCGTGTGCTTGCGCAGTGACTCCAACGGCACCCGAATCGCCGCTCCAGTCTCGACCACCGTCCCGAGGAGCAGGCCAGCGCCACCGTTGATCTCCGAACGCCGTACCCCGCGGGACGCGTCGCCGGCCGTCGCCCGACTCGGGTCGCCGCGGTCGCCCACCCCGTTCAGTGGCGGTTCGGATCGACCTGGCTGATCCGGACCGCCGGTGGGTCGCGCCGGGCCGGGCCGCTGCGCAGCCGTAGTGCCCGGCGGCGGACCGAAGACCGTTCGAAATAGCGTGGTATTGCCGGCGGGTCGACGCAGCCGCAGCCAGTCACCGAGAGCCGGATCGTTCTCGTCGAGCAACATCGCGAGCCCGGCAAAGGTGCGCAGGTCGTCGGTGGACACGCCGGTGATCAGCCCGCCCGCTGCCTGGAATTCGTTCAACAGACGTCGGGTCACCGGCCCCGTGGGCCATTGGCTGTTGCGCAGCAGTACCGCACGCCGTTTGTTGATGCGGGAATCCAGTCTGACGAGCTGTCGAAGCCGCTCGATTCGCGCCTGCACGGCCCGGTGGTGCGTGTGCGACAGCGCACGAAACGACCAATGCGCCTCATCCTCAGTCGCCTCGTCAAGACTCTCCCTGAGCCAGGCATGCATCGAGGGGTTGCCATCCTCGCCGAGCACGACCTTGTACCGCCCGTTCAGATCTCCCTGCTCGACCGCCCACGCCCGCAGGCCGGCCCCAAGCAGACGGGGCATCTCGACATCCTCGTGGGCGGGGTCCATGGCATGGTCGATGTCAAGCGAGTCGCGCAGCTCAACGAACCGCCGCTGCACCGACTCCACGTCCCATGGCCGAGCCGCGGGCTCCGGGTCCGGTGGCGCGACTCGTTGGTCCAGCTCGTACAGGGGCTCGACATTCTCGGTCATGAGGCAGACGCGCAGGTGCTCGTCCACCCGCTCTAGCAGGGATCGCGGCGTGTAGTCGGGGGCGGCGACGAACGCCGACGGCAGCACCGGCCAGGTCGGATACGGTGGCGCGAAGCCGACCGACTCGAACAGGGGCCCGAAGCGCGCGGCAACCAGCTCCGCGCCCACCTCGGGTGACGGCAGACGGCTCAGCCGCGTTTCCCGGCGGAACCGGTCGCGCACGGAGTCGACGGTGTGGTTGCTGATCAGCTGCCAGGAAGTCGGCAGGCACGCCACCGCCGTGACAGTGCGCCGCAGCGCCTCCCGCAACTGCATCAGCCCGTGCCCGAGCTCCTCGGCAAGGGCGACAGACTCGGTAGGCGGTGCGCTCGGCTGCCCGTGGTCGACACCGGAGGTACGGGCCTGCGCGATGACGGTGTCGATCTGATCGACCGCGAGCATGCTGGCACCGGTGCTGGCCAGTAGTCGGGAAATCTCCTCCGCGACCTCCTGTGCCGTCTTCGCGCGGGTCGGAAGGCCCCATCGGGCGTGGTCGCCAGGGTCCTCATCGGGCATTGACGTCAAGAACGCCTCGCCGAGGTCCTGAGCCGTGTCGTCCCTGGCGGCCAGCAGCACCAGGGCCCGCAACGTGTGCCTGCACTCGCGCCCCAGATCGGGGGCGGCCCGCCGCAGCGCGGTCACGAAGACGTCGAGCGTTTCCGTGGTCAACGGACGTCGTCCGCGGACCCGGTCGCGTAACTCCCGCCCCACGGCGGCCTGCTCACACAGGCGGTCGAGAAGCACCTCCAACTGGCTGTGTCGGTACGAGCCGGAACGTCGCAGGCCGCGCAGGAGTGTGTGCACGACGTTCGGCCAGAAGGCTCTGCCGTCGGCGATACCAAGGAGGAAGAAGTAGCCGCCACTACGTTGCACCTGTTCACGTGCCCAGCGCAGGAGGTGGGTCTTGCCCGCGCCGTGCTGGCCCTCCAGGATCAGTCCGAGCGGGCTTCGTCCGCTGCTCGCGACCGCTTCCCCGTACGCCCGCAGGAGAGCTGTTCCGGCCTCACCGTTGAGCGCATCGAGGTGGATGTCCAGCGGAGACCAGACGTCCTCCTGGGTGGGCGCCCAGTCCAGCCGCCGCAACTCCAGCAGTGCCTGCCGCTGGGTCTGGTCGATCATGAGTGATCGATGGTGATCAGGTGTTTGTCTTCACCACCGATGGCGACCGCGGCGTCCCGAACGGCCTGGGTCAGCGCCTTACGGTTGGGGTCCGGCTCAAGATGGACCTCCCTCCGCCGGTCCATTGCCCGAAGCGCACGATCGAGGTCATCGCGGGCGAGGTCCCTCAAGCTCCCCCGCAAACGCGCCAGGCTGACCAGAGCGCCGGGCGTCTCGGCCAGGCGCAGGTACGCCCTCCGTACCCGGTCCTCGATCCCATCCGGCTCATTACCCGCCTGGTCTCCGTCATCCCGGACGGCCGCGCCCTTGGGCGGCGTGGACCCCTCATCGGAGGGCTGTGAATCCACGCCGGGGATACCCGGCGGGCCGACATACAGGTCGGCCAACTGCAGGTTGCGGGCCGCCAGCAGGCGGTCCAGGTGCTTCAGCGTCCCGTAGTGCAGTAGCCATGCCGCCGAGGCCCGTTCGGGAGCGTCTGCCCCGACCTCGCGACGAGCCCGCCCCCAGCCCTCATCGGTCAACTCATGGATGATCGTTCCGCGCAGGCCCTTGCGCCAGACGATGAGCCCGGCATCTTCGAGTTCTTTTCGGATGTTTTTCTCGATCCGCATCCGGAACTGCTCGTACAACTCCGGATTGGAGGCCTCCGAGACGTGGGTCATCAGCGCCACGAGGGCCTGCCTGGCTGGCGTACCGAGAGGATGGTTCGACATAAGGTAGATCTCCGGGTGTGCGAGGGGGCACGGACGACGGCATTGCCTGAGGAGACCGGGCCGTGGGTCAGACACCAAGCCGCCAAGAGAAGCATCATTGCGGCACGGTCGAGGCGAGCGCGAGCCCACAAATGCACCAGACAGGCTTAAGGCGCTGTCATATTCCGGACTTTCGATCAAGGCTGAAAAACATTGATTCGGTTGCCTCGTCCGGAATAGATCAGCCTTACCACCGCCAGCAGCCAAGGCGCACGGCGCTGCTGATGAGGACGACCTGACGAGGCGCGCCGCCGACTTCGCGCCACGGCTGCCGGCGGATCCGCTCGCTCAGGCGGTGTCGCCCGGAGCGAGGTGGCGGTAGCCGGGGATGGTCTCGGCGAACCATCCAGCGACGCTGGCCAGGCCACGCTCGTTGAGCTGCGCGTCGTGGATGGGGTACGCGGCGGCGGCGGTGAAGCGCTGTCCCGCGCGTACCCGGGTCACCGGCAGCGGCGCGAGGTTGGGCAGCCGGGCGCGCCCTCGGGGGCGTACACCGGCACGCCGAGCCCGGCCAGCCGCAGCACGTCCACGTGGTCGGTGTGCTCGTGAGTGACGAGCCCGATGATCACCAGGATCGGCAGCACCGTGCCCAGGTAGGGCCGGACCACCCGATCGTTGCCGGCCGCGAAGCCGAGACCGATCAGGGCCGCCGACAGCATGGACAGGAAGATGGTGGCGCGGCCGGTGGCCTCAGTGTCGGTCACGAACGGGACAGCGAGCGGCAAAGCCGGCACGTATCCTCCGCATCTCGGTGGGCCACGACGGAAGGAGGCCGGATGCCCGAGTGGGCGGGTCGGGGCGAGGGTGGCGGCCGACAGCGACGTGCCTTCGTCGTCGGCGGGGCACTGCTCGGCATCGCGCTCGTGATGCTGCTCGCCGCCTGGCGCAGCAGCGGCTTCCTCAGCGACCTGCTGCTCAACATCGGCTCCAGCGTGGTCCTCGCCGCCATCTCGTACGTCATCTTCGACCCGTTGTTCGAGGAGGCCCGCAGGGCGCGGGTGCAGGAGCACCTGAGCTTCGACCAGCACGCGTTCGTCACCCGGCTGCACCGCTGCGCCCGCCGGGTGCGCATCCTCGACACCTGGACGATCCTGCTGGAGGACACGCACCGGGAGGAGACGCTGCGGGCGGTACGCACGGCCCTCGCCAACGGCGCGCAGGTGCAGTTGCTCCTGCTCGACCCGGACTGCACGGCCGCCCAGCAGCGCTCGGAGGAGTTGGAGCGGCAGCGGGTGGACGTGCCGCGCCAGATCCGTACCAACCTGCGCCACCTCGCGCTGTTCCAGGACACCCTGGACGCCCGGCTGCGGCACCGGTTGCAGGTGCGCCTCTACGACGCGTCCCCGTCCATCCAGCTCTACCAGTGGGACAGCCGGGCGTTGATCTCGTTCTTCCCGATCGGGAAGCTGTCGTTCAACGTGCCGCAGCTCGAGGTCGACATGGACAGCCCGTGGGGCGGGTTCGTACACGCCCGCTTCGAGGAGCTGTGGGAGCACGAGCAGGCGACCGTCAACCTCGAACGGTACTGGTCCGTCACCGTGACGCTGCGCCACGACGACTCCGACGTGGTCACCATGCAGGTGCCCTACGTCAGCGTGGACGGGCAGCACTACGTCGACTGCGGCGGGTTCCAGGTGAACGGCCCGCTGACCGTCCGGGCCGTGCTGCCACCGCGCGCCCCGGGCGGCGCCCCGGCGGTGTTCGCGCTGGCAGAGCCGGTCGAGGGGGACCCCACCCCGGCCGCCGCCGTGCGGAGGCACTTCGATCAGAAGTACGGCCAGGGGCAGCGGGAGATCCACCGGCTGGTGCCGCCACCGGGCGGTACGCGTACCCCCGATCCGCGCTCCGCGGCGGCCAGCGACGCACACGGACGGTGACCCCCGCCCGGGCGGTGGCGACGACCCCCGGGACAATGGGGTTGCCGCCCCGACCGCCAGGAGGACGTTTCCGTGTCGACGCACCCCGCCCCGCCGTCGGGGTCGACGCGCCTCGCCGCCGACTGCGCGCGCTGCTTCGGGTTGTGCTGCGTGGTTCCCGCCTTCGCCGCGTCGGCCGACTTCGCCATCGACAAGCCGGCAGGGCAGGCCTGCCCGAACCTGCGCCCGGACCACGGCTGTGGCATCCACACGACCCTGCGGGAGCGGGGGTTCGCCGGCTGCGCCGTCTTCGACTGCTTCGGCGCCGGGCAGCAGGTCGCGCAGGTCACCTTCGGTGGGCGGGACTGGCGCGACGCCCCGGAGACCCTGCCGGCGATGGCCGAGGCGTTCCGGGTGCTCCGTCCGCTGCACGAACTGCTCTGGTATCTGACCGAGGCGGTGCCGCTGCGCCCGTCGGCCGAACTACGCGCCGAACTGGACCGCGCCCGCGCCGAGATCGCCGGGCTCGCCGAGGCAGAGCCGACGCGCCTGCGGACCGTGGACGTCGACGCGCACCGGGCCCGGGTCAGCCCGCTGCTGTCGCGCGCCAGTGACGCGGCGCGCGCTCCCGGCGGCGTGGACCGCCGGGGCGCGCACCTTCTCGGAGTCGACCTGCGCCGGACGGACCTGCGCCGGGCCAACCTGCGCGGCGCGCTGCTGATCGGCGCCGACCTGCGCGGCGTGGATCTCGCCCTGGCCGACGTCACCGGCGCGGACCTGCGCGGGGCCGACCTGCGCGGCGCGGACCTGCGGACCACGCTGTTCCTGCACCAGGCGCAGCTCGACGCCGCCCGCGGTGACGCTCGCACGGGCCTGCCGGCGACGCTGACCCGGCCGGCGCACTGGACGGCGCTCGCGCTCACACCGGTGCGCGCCACCGCCCCGAGCCGCCGTGGGCGGCGGCGCTGACGACCGGCTTCCTGGTGGCGTCCACGGCGCTCGTGCTCGCCACGGCCATCGCGTTCACTCGCCGGCGGACCCTGCGCCTGCCGGACGCCGCGCCGCAGGGGCCCCGGTCGCCCAACCGGCGGCTGCCGCCGGACGAGGTTTCGCAGGTGACGACGCCGGGTAGCCACCGCCGACGCGGACCGGCATCGACGGGAGGCACGGCGTGGGCTACCGAAAACGCGACGGTGAGCTGCCGGGCGACCCGCAGCACAGCGAGGACGAAGCCGGCCAGGTGCCGTTGGTGCAGGTCGAGACGGACACCGAGGTCCCCGCGCCGGCCGACACCGACGAACGGCCGGACATCGTGACCGAGGGCGACAACTCGGGTGTCGCCGGTGGCTCGTCCGGCAGCAGCGGCGGTGGGTCGAGCATGCCGGGGCACCCCGACGCGACCCGCCGTGGGTAGGCCTAGCGGCTCGCCAGCGCGGCGCGTGCCTCGGTCATGCCCTTGTTGGCCAGGCCGTCCGCGCGCTCGTTCTCCGGGTGACCGTTGTGCCCCTTGACCCACAGCCAGGTGACCTCGTGCCGCTCGCAGGCCGCCTCCAACCGCTGCCACAGGTCGGCGTTCTTCACCGGCTGCTTCGCGGCGGTCCGCCAGCCGTTGCGTTTCCACGACGCCAACCAGCTCGTGATGCCGTTGCGCACGTACGTGCTGTCGGTGTGCAGCTCTACGGTGACCGGCCGGTTCAGGCTCTCCAACGCCTGGATGGCCGCCATCAGCTCCATCCGGTTGTTGGTCGTCGGGGTGGCCTCGCCGCCGCACAGCTCGCGCTCGTGGTCGCCGTAGCGCAGTAGCGCGCCCCAGCCCCCCGGCCCGGGGTTGCCACTGCACGCCCCGTCGGTCCAGATCTGCACGCCCCTGCCGGCCGCCGCGTCCACCATGGCAGGCAACCTACCGGGCGGCGACCATGCGCCGGCCGTTCGGGGGGCCGCCACGCCGGGACCGGAGGCACTAGTGCAGCACCGCGTTAATCCTTGAGTGGTTCATGCCGCTTTGAGGGGTCGTCCGTCGTATGTCCATCGGAAGG
>NZ_JBNCKT010000164.1:0-8512 GCF_049841675.1 Micromonospora sp. DT4 | reverse complement strand
GCCAGATTCCAGTGCCCTCGCGCCGGAAGGCGGTCGATCGACTCCGCAGCGCGCCGGAATATCGTGCATGCCCCATTTTCAACGGAAATATCCTTAGTCTTTGCCGCTGCCGCTGCCGCTGCCGCTGCCGCTGCCGCTGCCGCTGCCGCTGCCGCCCGGACGACAGCCACCGGCTCGCCCCGGGCGTGCAGCATTTTCGTCCGGACCAACAGCGCAGGCTCTCGGCAAATCGCTCTCCGTTGGCCTCGGCGAAGCGGCCGGCCCCGTCGAGGGCGATAGCGGCCCGGTCGGGCATCCCGGCGGCCAGGAACATCTCGGCGGTCATGTAGTACTGGGTCGTGCCGTACAGCGGTGGATTTAGCATCGTCGTGGCCACGGCCTCTTCCGCCTCCGCCGCAGCGCCGGCCGGGTCCTTGCCGGTCAGCGCGCACGCCCAGCAATGGCTCACCCGCAGATAGACGTCGACGTTGACGAAGAAATGGTGAGGATCCGCAGCCTGTCACCGCTCGATGATCCGCAGGCACCACCACGGGTCGGCCATCCAGTGGGCGGCGTCGACGGCTCAATGATCAGCCGGCGGATCAGGAGTTCGGCTTCGGGCTGGAGCTGGCTGAAGGCGGCGACGATGCGCATGAAGAGGAAGTCGGCGGCCTCGGCCTCCTGCCCGAGATCGTGTGCCAGTTGCTCGGCGCGCTTCAGCAACGCCGTGTACGACTCGCCGTACCCCGCTTGCTGCCAGAAGACGGTGGCGAGCAGCGACACGGCCGACAGCTCGAGCTGTGTGAGGCCGGCGGCGCGCGCCACCTGAACGGCCGAGCGCAACTGCCGCTCGGAGGTCTCGAGTGCGGACTTGGCCTCCGCGCGACGGCCGGCGTGCAGCAGCGCGTCCGCGGTTCGCGCCGGGTCCGCGAGCGGTCCTGCGGCCGACAAGTGATAGGCGAGGCGTTCAGTGATCGACTCTGGATCGGGCTCGGCGGTCTCCAGCGCGTCCGCGATGCGAAGGTGCAGCCGGGCCGCTCGTCGCGGGGACAGGAACTCGGTTACCGATTCGCGAATCAGGTCGTGCGGAAACCGCAGCGAGAACGGGTCTCCGGGAGTTGGTTCGAGCACACCGAGCGTCACCACAGGCTCGATTCGGTCGAGGCACGTCTGGGCATCGATGGCAGCCGCACGCGCGAGGAGGGAGACGCCGACTTCCCGCCCCACCAGCGCGGCGATCTCGAGCAGCTCTTTCGCATCGTCGCCGAGATCCGCCGTCCGGCTGCGGACGACGTCACACACGGTGGACGGCACCGCAGAATCGAGGGCCGACGTTGCGGTGATGGCGCCCTGGTCGGCGAGCAGGCGAGACAGTTCCCGGACGAAGAACGGATTTCCGGCAGTCCGGGCATGGATGCTGTGCGCGGCGGCGAGGCCGGGCTCCATGCCGGTCTCCCGGCGGACTAATTCGGTCACCTGGGCTTCGTTCATCGGCCCCAGGAGGATCCGGTGATGACCTGGCACGCGGCTCACCGCGGCCAGGGTCCGCGACAGTTCGGTGCCTGGTGCCGGAGCGCGATCGCGCAGGGCACCGACGAGCACCGCGCCTCCGGGCAACCGCGCCGACAGGTGGCCGAACAACTGCAGGGAGGCCGCGTCCGCCCATTGCAGATCGTCGACGGTGAGGACCACCGGTCGCCTCGCGGCCACGTGCGCGACGAGGGCGACGACCTGCTCGAACAGGCGGAAGCGGGTGCCGTTGTCGAACGGCGCGGGCAGCGGGTTGAGATCGTCCGCCGGCTGCACGAGCGGGCCGAGCTCACCGGCGAGCCAGGTCGCCTGCGACTCCCGGGGCAGGCCGTTCAGTAATTCTCCGACCATCGTCACCCACGGCCACATCGACGCCGTTCCCTCGCCATTGAGGCACATTCCCCAGAAGGCCAGCGCGCCCGCCGCATGCG
Organism: Micromonospora sp. DT4; assembly: GCF_049841675.1. Lineage (NCBI taxonomy): Bacteria > Bacillati > Actinomycetota > Actinomycetes > Micromonosporales > Micromonosporaceae > Micromonospora > Micromonospora sp. DT4. The sequence goes on along the minus strand of NZ_JBNCKT010000164.1, from coordinate 6,572 downwards.
CGTCGGCGGTCATCTGCTTGAGCAGGCGAGTCTTGCCGACCCCGGGTTCCCCCTCGACGATCACCACCGCCGGTTTCCCCTCCAGAGCCGACCGTATGACGTTGTGCAGCACTCCGAGCTCGTCCACCCGGCCGATCAGGTCAGTTGCGGATGCCGCAGCCTGGGTGTCGATGTCGGCCGTCGGCTCGAGACCGTTCGCCAGCACCTGCCGCTGCGCGGCCTGTAGCGCGGCGCTGGGGCCGACGCCCAGTTCCTCAGAGAGACGGACGCGGACCGACCGGAACGCCTCCAGCGCTTCGCCACGAAGCCCGGCCGCACCGAGGCTGACGATGAGCGAGCTGTGCAGCTCCTCGTTGAGCGGCGCCATGGACACCGCGAGGTGCAGTGCCGGCAGCACCCTCCTCGGCTGTCCCAGTCGCACCGCGAGTTCCGCGGCGGCGACGCAGACGTCGTAGAACTCGGTGTCCAACAGCAGGAAGACCGGTGCCGCCTTGAAACCGAGCCCCAATCCGTGGCCTGCGGGGCCGTGCCACAGCGCGAGAGCGTCGACGAACCGGTCGAGCGCCCGGGAATCCTGGTTCTCGGCCAGCGCAGTTCTGGCCGCCCGGACCAGGTCGCGGAAGGCGACCAGGTCAAGTCCGCTGTCCGCGCTCCGGAAGAAATAGCCGTCGCCACGTCGTCGCAGGTAGGAACCGGCGTCGCGGAGAGAGAGGTCGGGCTGGAGCCGTCTGCGCAGCGCACCGACGTACTTGTAGATCACGCTGGGCGCACTGACTGGCGGATCGTCGTCCCAGAGCAGGTCGATCAACTGGGCTTTACTAATCGGTTGGCCCACCCGGGTCAGCAGCAAAGCGAGCATCAGCGCCTGCTGGCGCGGACCGGGGTCGAGCTCTACGTCACCACGCCAGAGCCGCAGCGGACCGAGGACCTGGAGGCGTAGCGAGCCCTCCGCGTCCGGCCCGGTCGGCAGCGATTCGCGCGGCACAGTCATGTCCGATCAACTCCCACATCGGATGAAAACGTTGTCACATCTGTTCACCTAGTTTTTGATCGTGACGATCTGTCGATCGGACCTCGTGACCAGCGTCTCCGACGAGGAATACTTCAGCCTGGCTGGGCGAGGGAGGGGATCATACAAGGCGGGCGTGACCTGCTCTACCGGCTGCCGAGGAGCTTTCGAGGGATCAAGCCGCGCGGCTCCTCGACCAGCAGGGCAGCCGCTTTCCTGAAGCATCGACGTGATCGCCATCTGCCCGAAGGGCATGGGCGCCTCGGTGCGAGCGCTCTACCTGCAAGGGACCGAGGAGAACGGGGTCGGCATCAAACGCCAGCTTTACCGTCGAACAGGACGTCAGCGGCCGACCCGTCGAGCGCGCTCTGGGCTCATCGGCCTGCACCGACGGCTCGGCGACGACGAGCGCGCCGCGTTCGCCGAGGTGTACGCGGAGCGCTCGTCGTCGTGGAGATTCGTGGAGATCACCCAAGAGTTCTACGATGAGGTTGCGTCGGGCAACGCGATCCGCAGTGTGACCCTTGCCGGGAACGGTCTGGCCCGCTTCCCGATGGGCGTGGCGTACATGGTCGACAACTGCTAGACGACGGCCGGGCTCGGGTCGCGCAAGTGGGCGCCGCGGTTCGACTACCTGCTCACCAGAGCACATACCCGACGATCTACCATGGGCCCAGCGAAGTGGACACCGCCTCGCCGAGGAAGAGTTTGTTCACAACCCGCAATTAACGTCGAGCCATGCTGCTTGAATCAAGATCGCCAGCAGTCGACGAGACCGTGCACCTGGTCCGGGCGGCGCAGCAGGGTGATTCGGACAGCTTCACCCAGATGTTTCAGATTCACTACGCGGGCATGCTCGCCGTGGCATACCGGCTCCTCGGACCCGGGCCGGACGCCGAGGACGCCTGCCAGGACGCCACCATCACGGCGCTCGGCCGGATCGGCGAACTACGAGACCCTACTGCCGTACGGCCCTGGCTGCACGCGATCGTCCGTAATATCTGCCTGAGCATCCTGCGCTCTCGCCGACCCGTGCCGGTCGGTGTGGCCGGGGCGAACCTGCCGGCCTCCGCGGACGACGGTCCGGTGGCGTCGATCGAGCGCATGGCCCAGCGTGACTGGATCTGGCACGGGCTGAAACAGCTGACGCCCAGGACCCAGACCGTCGCCATGCTTCGATATTTCAGCGACAACAATTCGTACGAGCAGATCGCCCTTTTGTGCGGAATCCCGGTCGGCACCGTCGCGAGCCGGTTGAGCGAAGCGCGGCGGCGGCTCGCCCACATTCTCCCGAGCATCCAGGGCGAACGGCACGACGACATCGATGCGTTGACCACCGAGCGACATGAGGAGGCCGGCACGATTCTCACCGCCGTCGCCAATGACGTTCCCCTGAGCCAGGTGGAACGACGGTGGGCGAAGGACATGACGATGTGGTGGCCCAGCGGCAGGATCAGCACCGGTCTGGGGTCAGTTTTCGCGGTGATGCAGAACAACTACGGCCAGGGTGTGACCGCGCGGCTCACCGGCCTGGTGGCCGGTCCCGGTGTGACGATCTGGGAGAACACCTTCCTCAACCCACCGGACGACCCCTACCATTGCCCGCCGGGGGCGACCTGGCTGCTTCGAGAGAAGGACGGCGTCGTGCAGGAGGTACGCCTGCTCTATGCTCCGCCCGCCGGCGAGCCACCCACCCAGCGTGAGCGGCCAGGCCCTCACCCAGCATAGGCAAGGTATGCATGTGTGCCGAGAGCGTTCCCACGGTGAGTGAGAGCGCCGGTCCTGTCGATCTCGGGGGGCCACCGGGCATGGACCAACCGTCCGATCCGCTTCGCGCTCAGATCCGTCTGCAGATCTTGGGCCCGGTTCGGCTGTGGCGTGACGGGGTCGAGCTCGATCTAGGACCGCACCAGCAGAGCGTTCTGCTGACTGCGCTCGTCGCCCGGGTGGGCCAGCCGGTCAGCCGGGAGGAGCTAATTGAGCTGTTGTGGAAACAGGCCCCGCCGGCAAGCGCCCTCAACGTGATTCACAAGTACATCGGCTCGCTGCGACGACTCCTTGAAGCCGGCCTCACCGTTCGAGAAACGGGGTCGTATCTCCAGCGGCGCGGCGACGGCTACCTTTTCGACAGCGGACCCAGCGAATTCGACCTGGTGACGTTCCGCAGGCTGGTCGAGACCGGTCGTACGGCGGCCGCCGTTGAGGACCGGCAGACGGCACTCGACCGGTTCGTCGAAGCGCTCGCACTGTGGCGAGGCCCCGCTGCGGACAGCCTGGCGCAGGTGCCGCTCTTCGTCGCCCTCAACGACGAGTTCTACGACGCGTGCTTGGCCGCGACGGACCTGGCGGTACGCCAGGGCCAGCCGGGACGGATCCTCCCGGCGCTGCGCCTGGCGGTATCGATGGCACCGCTGAACGAAGCGGTGCACGCGGCGCTCATCCTCGGGCTGGCCGCCGGCGGCCACCGGGCTGAGGCGCTCGCCGTCTTTCGGACGATCAGAAACCGTCTCGCCGACGAACTCGGTATGGATCCTGGGGCAGCCCTGCTTGCGGCCCAACGGCGGGCGCTGATGCAGACCCTTCCTATGGCAGCGGCCGAGGACGGCGGCCAGAGCGCCCGAGCCTGCCTGGTCGGCCGGACCGAAGAGCTGGCAGTGTTGCGCGAGTCCGTCACGGCCGCGCTCGCGGGCGAATCCGGGATTGTCGTGGTGGAGGGCGAGCCCGGCGTGGGCAAGACTCGGTTGTTGCTGGAGGCCGCTGCCGAGTCGGATCGGCGGGGCGTGCTGGTCGTGTGGGGTTCCTGCCTGGAGGGCGAGGGAACCCCGTCGATGTGGCCGTGGCTCGAAGCGATCGGAGCCATCCTCGCTAGCCTGCCGGACGCCATGCGGAAGACGTGGCTCGACGGCGAACTCGGCCACCTTGTCGAATCCCGCGCCGGCGGAAGTGATATCCGGCGGCTCCCCGAGAGCGGCGCCCAGTTCCGCCTATTCGAGGAGGCGGTGGCCCTCGTCCGGGAGGTGTCCGAACAACGTCCGGTCCAGATCATCATCGACGACCTGCACTGGGCCGACACCGCTTCGCTGCAGCTCTTCGCTCACATGGTTGCCCGCCTGCCCCTCCACACGGTGATCGTCGGCGCTCTCCGCGACCGGGCCCCGGCTCCCACCTCGGCGCTGTCGCAGACACTGGGAGCCGCCAGCCGGGTGTCGGGGCACCGTCGTCTCCGGCTTCGGACGTTCACCGTCGAGGAGGTGGCGGAATTCGTCCGCCGCGAGTCCGGCCGGGACCCTGCCGGTGCGGCCGCCGAGATCCACGCCCGCACCTCCGGCAACGCCTACCTGGTAGTTGAGCTGTCACGGCGGCTCGACAGCTTCTCCTTCTCCGCCGGGACCGTCCCGACGACCGTCCAGGACGTGGTCAGAGCACGGACGGCCGACCTGCAGGACGTCACCCGCGATCTCCTGCAGTGTGCTGCGGTCATCGGGCGGCAGGTTCCGGTACGCATGCTGGCCGCCGCCATGGCTGTCGACGTCGAGGCCTGCCTCGGCTGGCTCGAGCCCCTCGGGTCGCTGGGTCTGATCGAGCCGGTTCCGGACGATCCGTACGTCTTTCGTTTCGCCCACGACCTCGTTCGCGAGGCCATTGTGGGTAGCCTTCCGGTGTCTCGTACGGCTGTCCTGCACCTGCGGATCGCGGACGCCATGGGGCGCCGAGGCGAAGCCGACGAAGGGTTTGCCGAGCAGCTCGCGTACCAGCTGTGGACGGCCGGCCCGCTGGTCGACCCGGTCCGGACGGCGACCGCGCTGGTGCGGGCCGGACGCTTCGCGGTCACGAAGTTCGCCTTCCAGGCCGCCGAGCAGCACCTGCAACGAGCGGCACGGATCGCGCGCGGGGCCGGTCTGGCCGAACTCGAGCTGTCCGCGCTTTCACTGTTGGTCACCGTGTTCTGGAGGCAACAGGACTTCGTCGGCTCGTACGATGAGATCCTGCAGCGTGGCCGGCGGCTCGCCGACGACCTTGGTCGTTCGGTTCAGGCCTCCGAGTTTCTGCTGGCCCGCCTGGTGCTGGCCGTGAGCGGAGCCCGGCCGGAGCGCGTTGAGCTCGCTCACTGCCTGTTCGAGCAGGGCGAAGCCTCCACGGACCCGATGCTCCGGTCGTTCGGCGCGGGCGCGTGGGCGTTCTATCAGTGGGATCGCGGTGACATCGCCGAGTCGTTGCGATACTTCAGGCAGAGTGGTAGCTGCCCGGCTCACGTCGTCGCCGATCCACAGTGTGATCCGTTGCCGCACGATCTGCGGATAGTCGGCCCCATGCTGCATGCTTTGGTGGAAACCCAGCATGGCGACCTGGACGCTGCCCACTCGCGTTTCGACGAGTTGGAGGTCGCCGTGGGCGATGATCCACACTTGATATCGGTCTGGGCGCATTACTCAGCCATGGCGGCGGCGATGGCCGGCGACCACGATTGGGCAGGGCGCGTTGTCCGGCGGTGGACCGCCGCGGATCCCGGGCATCTGGTTCTTTCCGTCGACTCGTACCTGAGCATCGCCCGATGCTGGGTGCGGGCCATGAGCGGCCGCGAGCCAGCGAAAGCTGCGACCGAGGCCGAGAACGTGCTGGTTACGACACTGCTCGATCCGCCACGATCCGGCATCGCGTTTCACTACGGGCTGATCGCCGACATGTTCCTCGCCGCAGGGATGACCGACCGGGCGCGTGCCGTCCTCGAGCGGGCCGAGTGGTCTCTCGACGCACACGGCCAGCGCTTTGCCGAGGGCATGCTCCTGCTGTCACGGGCACGGCTGCTCCACGCCACCGGCGAGCCCGATGTGGTCGTCCGGGCCGCAGCCGAGAAGGCCAGAACCCTGTCCGCCGACAGCGGCGCCCATCTGATCGCCCGCCGGGCAGACGAATTCCTGGCCGGCCTGGCCTCACCGTGTTGACACCTGCTCGCCCGCATTCGATCGGGGTGTCGTCGCTCGGATTGAAATGATCATCACCCGCATCAGGGCGAAGCTGTCGCGACGATCCGTCGTCCCCTCGTAGGGCACCGGTTTGTCATCCTGATGGGGTATTTGACGAGGCTTACGCGTAATGCGTAGATCATTGGTTCCGGTCTCGGCGTGGTGGCTGTCGCAGCCCTGGCCGTATGGACCATATGAACAAGCGATGACGCGGCACCGACCCCGCCCGCCAACGACCAACGCGTCGTCGCGTCCACGCTACCGACGTTCCCTCCCTCTGCGGTCGTGACGTACCCCCGCATGGCCGCCAAGACCCCCGTCACCCAAAAGCCCCATTCGCCGCCCAAGCAGGCGGTCTGGAGCAAGAATGTCGCGGTCAAGTTTTCCTGGTTCGACAACGTGAAGGTGACCGGCGCCACTACGCTGGCCAACGTAACCGCCTACGACGCCGACGGCAAGAGGATCGGCCAGGTCCCAGGTGAACGGCATCGGCCAGCAGTAGGGCATTCCGTGACGGCGGAGTAACCGCCCTCAAGGTTCGGCCGGCCGAACCTTGGGCATCCATCCCGAGGCTCAGGGGAGCGGGTGTTGACGCGTGG
>NZ_JBNCKT010000163.1:0-8629 GCF_049841675.1 Micromonospora sp. DT4 | reverse complement strand
TGGACCTTCGTAAAGAACCATGATCACGCGAGGACTGCCCCCATGATCACCCTGGGTTATATCGACCAGCCCGGCAGATTATTGGACCTCTTCGCGCCCACCGCGCACACCCTCGACCTGGCCACCGACGTCTTCACCGCCAAGTTCCCGTGTTGGAACGGCGACTGGGCCATCATCTGAGCCGACCCACACCCGGTCAGCGAGCACGGCCGCGGCGGCGTGCGGCGTGACGCCGGCGGCCACCAACACCAACACGTCACCGTGGCACGGGCCGGCGTCCGTGCGACACCAGCACGCGAGGTCGACGCCGGCCAGCTCCCGGCGGGCAGCGGCCACCAGCTCCGGGTGCCGGTCGAGGTCGACGGCGTACGCGGTGACCGCGCCGGCCTGGTCGTGCTCGTGGCCGCAGCGGCGGCAGGCGCCGGCGCGGTGCGGGTTGGCGCAGCGGCTGGCCCGCAGGCCGGGCGCGGCCCGGCCGACGTAGACCGCGCCGGCCGGCACGCGCCCGTGAAACAGGTCGCCCAGCACCCTCACCCGCCGTGGTGCGCCCATCGGACCGAGGCCTCGGCAAGATCGGCGGCAAGCCAGTCCCGCCAGGTACGCAGCTGCTTCACGCTGAGGGTGACGGCCACCGCGGTGATGCCATCGCCGATCTCCAGGTCGAAACCGCGCTCGTACTCGTAATCGGACCAGTCGATGTACCGGTCGTCGTTCCCGGCGGGCCAGTAGGCGCCGGAGGCCTCGTTGATGTCGTCCGCGGTAATAGTGGCGCTCAGCGCGTCGACCAGCTCGCGCAACTGCATCGGGTTGAGGCCGAGCTGAACGGCGTCGGGGCCGTTGGCGAGTTCCAGGCCGCCGCCGCCGGCGGGCACCGACCAGTCCAGGTACGGGTCGCCAACGCGATCGCCGAGGTACAGCGCGCTGCCACCGAAAATGGGGGCCGGTCGGCCGCCGGTGGCCCTTTGGTGCTCGGCGCTGGCCATCTCGCCGCAGCGACCTCTACAGCCCCGCCGAGCCCGAGGACGACCGAGACGAAGACGACAACCTCGAACCGCTCGCCCTCCCCGAGCGCCACGCCGTCCACTGACACCACCGCGATCAGTAGCGACCGGCCCCGCCAGCACGAAATGCTGCGCGGGGCCGAACCGCCTGTAGCACCCTCAACCAAGATCAGATATTTGGCGGGCTGGGACAGCTACCCAAGCGCGGGGCCTCGTCGGAGTACGCGTCGACCAGGTAGCCGGTGGCCGCCGAGGGCCGGGGGGCCACCGTCGTGTCGGTCAGCCCCAGCGGCGTCAGCACCCGCTCGGCGAGCACCTCCGCCCAACTTCCGCCGCGCAGCCGACCGACCAGCAGGCCGAGCACCGCGAGGCCCAGGTTGGAGTAGTGGAAACGCCGGCCGGTGGGCAACACCCGCTCGGCGCGGTCCAGCTCGGCCACCAACTGCTCGGCGTCCGGCGCGTGCAGGGTGTCCCAGACGTCGCCGAACGGCTCGCGTTGCAGGCCGCCGGTGTGCGACAGCAGCCGGCGTACGGTCAGCTCGCCGTGCGCCGGCAGGTCCAGGTGCCGACCCACGGGGTCGTCCAGATCCAGCAGTCCGTCGTCGCGGCACTGGAGGGTGAGCACCGACGTGAAGGTCTTGGTGACCGAGCCGATGCGGAACTGGGTGCCCGGCCCCAACGGGCTGTCGGTGCCGGTGCCCCCGACGGTGCGGCTCCACAGCGGGCGGTCGGCCCGGTGCAGCGCCGCCGACACCGCCGGGACACGGGCGTCGGCCTGCACCCGGCGGACCAGCCGGTCCAACCGGGCGTACGCGTCGGAGCCGCCCGTCACGTCAGGTCCCGGGCGAGCATCGGGCCGAGTGGCGCACCGCCGAGCAGGTGGGCGTGCGCGTGGAACACCTCCTGCCCGCCGTACGCCCCGGTGTTGAACATCAGCCGGAACCCGTCGCCGAGCAGCCCCTCGTCCTCGGCCACCGCGGCGGCCGTGGCCAGCACCGCGCCGGCCAGCGCCGGGTCACCCTCGGCGAGGGTGGCGACGTCGGCGTAGTGCTCCTTCGGGATGACCAGGACGTGCACCGGGGCCTTCGGGTCGATGTCGCGGAAGGCGAGCGTGGTGTCGGTCTCGCGGACCACGGTGGCCGGGATCTCCCCGGCGACGATGCGGCAGAACAGGCAGTCGGATCCCATCGGGGCAGTGTAAGGACGAAGGCACGGCTGAGGCAGGATGGCATCGCGATGGCCACCGTCGCGCCGGGCTTCGTGGCGACCGACATGGTCACCGAGTATCTGCGCGGTGCGGAGGGCCGCCACGCGGCCGGCGCCTCCCACCTGCTCGTCGCGTCCTTTGCTCTGCTTCAATCACGGCAACACCCGAATGCCGGAACTGTTGCCTCCGCTGAGGCAGAGCAGGAACTGTTGCCTCCGCTGAAGCAGAGCAAAGGACACCCACACGGTGGTCTGGGTCGGGCACGACCCGTCGCAGCGGGAGGTGGGGTTACCAGCGGCCGAGGCGGGTGGCGAGCACGCTGAGCGCGGCCACGCCGGCCGTGGAGGTGCGCAGCACGGCCGGCCCGAGTCGTACCGGCCGGCCGCCGGCCTCACGGAAGGCGGTCAGCTCGGCCGGGGCGATGCCACCCTCCGGGCCGACGACCAGGACGATCTCACCGGTGGAGGGCAGCTCGGCGGTGGTGAGCCGCTCGTCGGCCTCCTCGTGCAGGACGAACCCGGTGGCGGCGCCGGCGATCCGGCGGGCCACCGTGGCGGTGGACTCGTCCGGCGCACCGGCCACGACCGGCAACCAGGGCCGGCGGGCCTGCTTCGCGGCCTCGCGGGCGGTGGCTACCCACTTCTCCCGGGCGCGTACGCCCCGGTCGCCGCGCCACTGGGCCACCGAACGCGACGCCGCCCAGGGCACGATCTCGTCCACCCCGACCTCGGTCATCGCCTGCACAGCCAGCTCGCCCCGGTCACCCTTGGCGATGCCCTGCACGGTGACGATCCGGGGTACGGGCGCGTCCGCGTACCCCCGGGAGGTGACGGCGACCTCCAGGCTGCCCCGGCCGACGGCGGTGACCACGGCGGCGGCCGTGCCACCCCGGCCGTCGGCGAGCAGCAGCTCCTCGCCGACCCGCAGCCGCTGCACGGTGGCGGCGTGGTGCCCCTCGGGGCCGTCGAGCGTCAACGCGTCGCCGGTGGGCAGCGCGTCGACCAGGAACAGCGGCGCGGACACGTCAGGCGTGGCCGTTGAACGCGTCGCGCATCCGGGAGAAGAAGCCGCCCTGCTTGGTCAGCTCGGCGACCTCCTCACCACGGGTCTTGGCGAAGTCGCGCAGCATCTTCTCCTGGTCGGGGTCGAGCTTGATGGGCGTCCGGACGTCGAGGTGCACGTAGAGGTCACCCCGGCCGGTGCCGCGCAGGTGCGGTACGCCCCGGGCGCGCAGCCGCAGCGTGCTGGCCGGCTGGGTGCCGGCCTTGACGTCGACGGTCTCCTCGCTGTCCAGCGTCTTGATGGTGAGCCGGGTGCCCAGCGCTGCGGCCGTCATCGGCACGGTGACGCGGCAGTGCAGGTCGTCGCCCTTGCGGGAGTAGACGTCGTGCGGCCGCTCGTGGATCTCCACGTAGAGGTCGCCGGCGGTGCCGCCGCCCGGGCCGACCTCGCCCTGCTGGGCCAGCCGGATCCGCATGCCGTCCTCGACACCGGCCGGGATCTTGACGGTCAGCGAGCGGCGGGTGCGCACCCGGCCGTCGCCGGCACAGGTGGGGCAGGGGTGCGGGATGGTCGTGCCGTAGCCCTGGCAGACGGTGCACGGCCGGGCCGAGACCACCTGGCCGAGGAAGGTGCGCTGCACGGACTGCACCTCGCCCCGACCCCCGCACGCCTCGCAGGTCGCCAGGTGGGTGCCGGCCGCGGTGCCCGCGCCCGAGCAGGTGGTGCAGAGCACGGCCGTGTCGACGGTGATCGGGGCCTCGACGCCGAACGCCGTCTCGTGCAGGTCGAGTTCGAGGCGCAGGATCGCGTCAGCGCCCGGCCGGGTCCGTGGACGCGGCCCACGGCCGGCGCCACCCGCCGCGCCACCGAAGAAGGCGTCCATGATGTCCTGGAAACCGACGAACGGGCCGGCGCCGCCCGGACCACCCGGGCCGCCCGCGCCCCCGCCTCCCGGGGCGAGCGGGTCGCCACCCAGGTCGACGATCTGCCGCTTCCGGTCGTCCGAGAGGACCTCGTACGCGGCGTTGATGTCCTTGAACTTCTCCTGGGCCTCCGGGTCCGGATTGACGTCCGGGTGGAACTGGCGCGCCAGCTTGCGGTAGGCGCGCTTGATCTCGTCATCGGAGGCTTCCCGGCTGACACCGAGGATGCCGTAGTAATCCCTGGCCACTGCGTTCCGTGTCCTCATGTTCGTCTCGCGTTGCGCCGACCGGCGGCCGCAGCCGGCCGTCGGCCCTGACTGGTCAGTTCTGGGCCAGCAGCTCGCCCACGTAGCGTGCCACGGCGCGCACCATGGCGATATTGCCGGGGTAGTCCATTCGGGTGGGCCCCAGCACCCCCAGGCCGCCCACGATGGTCGCCCCCGGGCCGTACCCGGTGCTGACCACCGAGGCGGCGCGCAGGTTGTCGAACTCGTTCTCGTCGCCGATCAGCACACGGGTCGTGCTGGGCTCGGTCTCGCCGATGAGCTTGAGGAGCACGACCTCCTCCTCCAGCGCCTCCAGGATCGGCCGCAGCGAACCCTGGAAGTCGAGCAAACCACCCCGGGTCAGGTTGGCGGTGCCGGCCAGGGCGATGCGTTCCTCGTGCCGCTCGACAAGCGTCTCCAGCAGGACGGTGGAGAGCGTGGTCATGGCGGGGCGCAGCTGCACCGGCGCCTCCTCGACCAGCGCCTGGACCAGGGGAGGCGTGTCCGACATGCGCTCCCCGGCGAGCTTCTCGTTGACCAGGCGACGCAGGTCGGTGACGTCGTCGGCGGGCACCGGCCCCGGCAGCTCCACCAGCCGCTGCTCCACCCGGCCGGTGTCGGCGATCATGACGAGCATCAACCGGGTGGTGGAGATCGGCACCAGCTCCAGGTGTCGTACCGAGGAGCGGGCCAGGCTCGGGTACTGCACGACGGCTACCTGACGGGTCAGTTGGGCGAGCAGCCGTACGGTGCGGTGGACCACGTCGTCGAGGTCGACGGCGCCGACGAGGAAGCGCTCGATGGCCCGCCGCTCGGCCGGGCTGAGGGGCTTGACCCGGGACAGCCGGTCGACGAAGAGTCGGTAGCCACGGTCGGTGGGCACCCGGCCGGCGCTGGTGTGCGGCTGCCGGATGTAGCCCTCCTCCTCCAGCACGGCCATGTCGTTGCGGACCGTCGCCGGGGAAACCCCGAGCTGGTGCCGCTCGACCAGCGCCTTGCTGCCGACCGGCTCCTGGGTCGAGACGTAGTCCTCGACGATGGCGCGGAGCACGGCGAGCTTGCGGTCGTCCAGACCCATCCTCCGCACCTCCTGTCGCACGTCGGCCCGCCGGCCCATCCGGGCCGACCGGCCGTCCTGGCACTCGACTGTAACGAGTGCCAGTCTACGTCGGCGCCCCCGCCGACGCGATGATCAAGCTCCTCGCTGTCCGCGCCGCCGGACCGGCCCGACGGTGTCGCACTGGTGCGACATTGCCATCGGCACCTACCGTGACAACCATGACTGAACCACCTCGCCCTCCCGGCGCGGGAGACCCCGGCGGTTACCCGCCGGAGCCGACTCCCCCCGGCTCGCCCTACTCGGACGAGCCGCCCACCGCACCACTGTCCGGGGCGTCCGGCCCGGGCGGCTATCCCCCGGCCGGTGGCTATCCGCCGCCCACCGGTGACCAACCGCCGTCGGGCGGCTACCCTCCGCCGGGTGGCTACCCCCCACCGGGCGGTTACCCGACTGGCGGCTATCCGACCGGCGGCGCGTACGGCGGCCCCGGCGGCGGCTACGCCAACAACGAGGACAAGACCTGGGCGTTGGTCGCGCACTTCGGCGGCGCGGCCGGCATGATCATCAGTGGTGGCGTGCTCGGCTGGATCGCTCCGCTGGTGGCGCTGCTGGCCCGGGGCAACCAGTCCCCGACCGTCCGGGCGCACGCCGTGTCGGCGCTCAACTTCCAGCTCATCTGGTCGATCGTCGGCCTGGTCGGCTGGGTGCTGTCCTGCATCCTCATCGGCTTCATCGGGGTCGCGGCAGCCGTCATCCTCGGGGCCGTGTTCGGCATCATCGCCGGCATCAAGGCCAACGAGGGCAGCCAGTACCGCTACCCGCTCTCGGCCAACCTCGTCAAGTGATCCGGGCCGGCCGCTCCCCCGGCCGGTCCCGGCAGGTCAGGGCAGCAGGTCGCGCACGACCGCATCGGCGAGCAGGCGGCCGCGCAGGGTCAGCACCGCCTGACCGGCGGCGTACCTCCCGGCGTCCAGCAGGCCGTCGGCGAGGGCCTGCTCGGCGCCGGCCCGGCCGGCGGCGTCGAGCACTCCCAACGGCAGGCCGCTGGCGAGCCGCACCCGGAGCATCACGTCCTCCATGTGCGCCTCGTCGGCGGTGAGCACCTCGCGGGCCAGGCCGGGTGACGCCCCGGCGGCCAACCGCTGGGCGTACGTCGTGGGGTGCTTCACATTCCACCAACGCACCCCGCCGACGTGGCTGTGTGCGCCGGGGCCGAGGCCCCACCAGTCAGCGCCGGTCCAGTAGAGCAGGTTGTGCCGGCACCGGGCCGCCTCGGTGCGCGCCCAGTTCGACACCTCGTACCAGGACAGGCCGGCCGCGTCGAGGGCGGCCTCGGCGGCCAGGTAGCGGTCCGCCGCCACGTCGTCACTGGGGTACGGCAGTTCGCCGCGCTTCATCCGGGCGGCGAGCCGGGTGCCGTCCTCCACGATGAGGGCGTACGCGCTGACGTGGTCGACCCCGGCGGCGACGACCTGCTCCAGCGTGGCGGCGAAGTCCTCGGCCCGTTCCCCCGGGGTGCCGTAGATCAGGTCCAGGTTGACGTGGTCGAACCCGGCTTCGCGCGCCTCCTGGGCGGCGGCGGTGGCCCGGCCTGCGCTGTGCCTGCGGTCCAGGATCGCCAGCACTCCCGGCGACGCGGACTGCATGCCCAGCGAGATCCGGGTGTAGCCGGCCGCCCGCAGCCGCCGCAACGACTCCGGGGTGACCGACTCCGGGTTGGCCTCGGTGGTCACCTCGGCGTCGGCGGCGAGCCCCCAGGTGCGGTCGATGCCGTCGAGGATGCGGGCCAGGTCGTCGGCGGGCAGCAGGGTTGGCGTGCCACCGCCGACGAAGACCGTGTCGACGCGGGGCGGTGGGTTGTCGCCGAGCACCCGGGAGGCGAGCGCCAGTTCGGCCAGCACGGAGTCGGCGTACGACTCGCGGCTGACGCCCCCGCCCAGCTCGGCGGCCGTGTACGTGTTGAAGTCGCAGTAGCCGCAGCGGCTGGCGCAGAACGGCACGTGGACGTACACGCCGAAGCCGCGCGCGCCGACCGCCGCGGTGGCGGTGGCGGGCAGCGATCCGTCGACGGGGACGGTCTCACCATCTGGAAGGACGCCGGGCATGGCCACTAGTGTGCCCGGCATGACCTCTCCCGACGTCCTCGTGCGGGTCACCACGGCCCGTGGGGTGACCACCCTCACCCTGGACAGCCCGCACAACCGCAACGCGCTCTCCACCGCCCTGATGACCCAGTTGCTGGCCGGGCTCGCGGACGCGGTGGCCGACGACGCGGTCCGGGTGATCGTGCTCGATCACGCCGGCCCGGTCTTCTGCTCCGGCGCGGATCTGAAGGAGACCGCTGCGGCGTACGCCAGCGGGACGGTGCCCGCCGGCATGCTGGGCGACGTGCTCGCGGCGCTCTGGGAGTGCCCGAAGCCGGTGCTCGCGCGGGTCGCCGGGCCGGCGCGAGCCGGTGGTCTGGGCCTGATCGCCGCTGCCGACCTGGCGGTCTGCGCCGACGAGGCGACGTTCGCGTTCACCGAGGTACGGATCGGGGTGATCCCGGCGGTGATCTCGGCGACCGTGCTGCCCCGCCTGCACCCGCGTGCCGCCGCCGAGCTGTACCTGACCGGCGACACCTTCGACGGCCGACGGGCGGCCGAGATCGGCCTGGTCACGGCCGCCGTGCCGGCGGACGGGCTGGACGACGCGGTACGGCGCTACTGCGACTCGCTGGTGCGCGGGGCGCCCGGCGCGCTGGCCGGCGCGAAGGAGTTGCTGCGCCGGCCGGGCACCGCCGAGCTGCGGGCTGACCTGGCGCGGCTGTCCGCCCTCTCGACCGGTTACTTCCTCTCCGACGAGGGGCACGAGGGGGTCACGGCGTTCCGGGAAAAGCGACAGGCGCGATGGGTGCCCGCTCTCGACGTCTGAGCATCCGGGCGGGCGCTGCGGCGAGCGGCAGCGCCCGGTCGGACGCGAGGAAGACCACCAGCTCGGCGACCTCCTCCGGGCGGGCGAAGCGCTTGAGGAGCGCCTTGGCCGTGATGGCGTCCCGGGCCGCCTGGTCAAGTCCTTGACCGGTCAATCGCTTCCCGGCACCGGGATCGGGTGACTAGTGCTGCTCCGCGTTAATTCGTGGAGGGGTGTTGATTAGGCTGGCTGGTCGTCGAGGTAGAGGTAGCAGGCGC
>NZ_JBNCKT010000162.1:0-9043 GCF_049841675.1 Micromonospora sp. DT4 | reverse complement strand
CCAAACCGGCGTCGAAACAAGGTCTGACCAGCGAAGTCTCCAGCCAAGATCAACTTATCTAGGAAACTCGGGCTAGGGTCGATCCCGTGGCGGCGCGGAGATCCAGAATTCCAGCGACGAAGTATCCGGTCGAGCGGTTCACCCTCGACAACGGCCTGCGGGTGGTTCTCACCCCCGATCGCAGCGCCCCGGTGATCGGGGTGGCGGTGGTCTACGACGTCGGCATCCGATCCGAACCCCAGGGGCGTACGGGCTTCGCCCACCTCTTCGAGCACCTGATGTTCCAGGGCTCGGAGAACCTGGAGAAGCTGGCCCACTTCCGCCACGTGCAGGGCGCCGGCGGCACGTTCAACGGCTCCACCCACCTGGACTACACCGACTACTTCGAGACGCTGCCGAGCAACGCGTTGGAGCGCGCACTGTTCCTGGAGGCGGACCGGATGCGGGCGCCCCGACTGACCGAGGAGAACCTGCGCAACCAGGTCGACGTGGTCAAGGAGGAGATCCGGGTCAACGTGCTCAGCCGGCCGTACGGTGGTTTCCCCTGGTTGACCCTGCCGCCGGTCATGTTCGACACGTTCCCGAACGCCCACGACGGCTACGGCTCCTTCGACGACCTGGAGTCGGCCACCGTCGCCGACGCCGCCGACTTCTTCCGCCGCTACTACGCCAGCGGCAACGCGGTCCTGGCCGTCAGCGGCGACATCGACGTGGCCGAGGCGACCGAGCTGGTCACCCGGCACTTCGGCGACGTGCCGGCCCGTCCCGCGCCACCGCGGCCCGACTTCACCGAGCCCGACCTGACCGCCGAGCGGCGCAGCTCGTACACCGACGCCCTGGCGCCATTGCCGGCGGTGGCCGGCGCGTGGCGGGTGCCCGACCCGACCGGCGACTTCGCCAACTACCTGCCGTACGTGGTCCTGGCCGAGGTGCTCACCGACGGCGACGCGTCCCGCCTGGTCGAACGCCTGGTGCAGCGCGACCGCACGGTGACCAGCCTGGGTGGCTACCTCGGCTTCATGGGCGACCCGTTCGACGTGCGCGACCCGACGGCGCTGCTGTTGCAGGCGCACCTGCCGCCCGGCGGCGACGTGGACAAGGTGCTGCGCACCGTCGACGAGGAACTGGACCGCCTGGCGACCGACGGGCTGACGGACGGTGAGCTGGCCCGCACCCAGGCGCGGATGGCCACCCACCTGCTCCGCGACACCGACGCGGTGCTCGGCCGGGCGCTGCGGATGGCCGTCCTGGAGCAGCAACGCGGGGAGCCAGGCCTGCTCAACGACCTGCCCCGACTGGTCGGCGACGTCACCGAGGAGCAGGTCCGCGCCGCCGCGGCCACCCTGCGCCCGGAGCGCCGCGCGACGGTCGAGGTCATCCCGGGAGGTGCCCGATGACCACCGCCACCGCCGGGCCGCGTACGCTGCCCCCGCTCGGCCCCACCCGCAAGCTCAAGGTGCCCAAGCAGGCCGAGCGCACACTGCGCAACGGGCTGACCGTGATCGCCGTACGCCGGCCCGCCGTGCCCCTGGTCGAGCTGCGGCTCTGGGTGCCGTTCGGCCGCGCCCACCTGGCGCGCGGCGCGATGCTCTCGCAGACCATGCTCTCCGGCACCGAGTCGATGACCAGCGTGCAGCTCGCCGCCGAGCTGCAGAAGGTGGGTGGCGGGCTCTCCGCGGGCGTCGACCCGGACCGGCTGATGATCTCCGGCGCGGGTCTGGTCACCGGCCTGGACCGGATGCTGGAGCTGCTGGCCGAGGTGTTGACCGGCGCCAGCTACCCCGGCGACGAGGTGGCCGCCGAACGGGACCGGCTGATCGACCGGATCCAGGTTGCGCAGAGCCAGCCGTCGCACCTGGCCCGGGAAGCGTTGCTGAAGAGGATCTACGGGCGGCACCCGTACGCCACGCAGACCCCGGAGCCGGGCCAGCTCCGCGGCGTACGCCCGGCGGCACTGCGCAGCCTGCACTCCGAGCGCGTGCACCCCGCCGGTGCACAGCTCGTGGTGGTCGGGGACGTGCAGCCGGAGAAGGCCCTGGACGCGGTCGAAGGGGCGCTGGCCGGGTGGACCGGAGCCGGGCGTACGGCCACCCTGCCGGCCACCCCGCCGCTTGAGCCGGGGCCGCTGCTGCTTGTCGACCGGCCCGGCTCGGTGCGGGTCGCGCTGCCCGCCGTGCCGCGCACCGATCCCGACCACGCGCCGCTGCAACTGGCCAACCTGATCTTCGGCGGCTACTTCTCGTCCCGCTGGGTGGAGAACATCCGCGAGGACAAGGGCTACACGTACGGCCCGCACTCGGTGGTCGAGCATTCGGTGGCGGGGTCGGTGCTGGTCGCCGGCGCCGAGGTGGCCACCGAGGTCACCGGCCCGGCGCTACTGGAGACCATGTACGAGCTGGGTCGGCTGGCGTCGCTGCCGCCGAAGCCCGAGGAGCTGGAGCAGGCCCGCCAGTACGCCCTGGGTACCCTCCAGCTCGGCATGGCCACCCAGGCCGGCCTGGCCGCGCTGACCAGCGCGTACGCCGGGAACGGCCTGCGTCTGGAGTTCCTCGCGGAGTACGCGGCCCGACTGGCGAAGGCGACCGTCGACGACGTGGCGCGGGCTGCCGCCCATTACCTCGCGCCCGCCCGGGCGGCGGTGGTCGTGCTCGGCGACGCGGAGCGGATCACCCCGGGGCTGGCCGCGCTGATGCCGGTCCACATTGAGCCGGTGCAGCCGTGAGGCGGGACGGTCACGGCACGTCCGGCCGTGCCGCCGAGCGCCGCGGCTGGGCGGCGACCAGCGGGGCGACGACGTGAGCGGCGAGGCCGCGCCACCGCTGGCGCGTTCGACGCTCGACCGGGCCGCGCACCGGCGAGGTGACGCGCAGTGGTTGACCGAGGCGTGGCTGCGCGGGCGGATACTGCTGCTCGACTCGACCGACGACGGGCGGACGCTGGCGCGTACCGACGTGTCGCCACCGACGCTGGTCCTGTTCGGCGCGGCCGACGTGCCGGCCGGCACCGAGTCGACGGCGATGTTCCTCGGTGTCGAGCCGGACGGGGTGCCGGTGTTCGCGCTCGACGCCCCGCTGCCGGCGCTGCCGGGCACCCGACCGGTCAACCTGCGGGAGGTGGGCTACCTGCTCGGCGACCGGGAGGCCGGCATCTTCACCACCGCGCTCGCGTTGCTCAACTGGCACACCCGGCACGGCTACTCGACGGCGACCGGCACGCCGACCGTCATGGACGAGGCCGGCTGGTCGCGGGTGGATCGCAACGGCGGCCGGATCTGGCCGCGTACCGACCCGGCGATGATCGTGCTGGTGCACGACGGGGTCGACGGCCCCGACGGCCGCTGCCTGCTCGGCAACAACGCCGGCTGGCCGGGGACCCCGGGCGGGCGGCGCTACTCCTGCCTGGCGGGCTACGTCGAGCCGGGGGAGTCGGCGGAGGCCGCCGTGCTGCGCGAGGTCCGCGAGGAGGTGGGCATCGGGGTCGAGCGGATCGGGTACGTCGGCAGCCAGGCCTGGCCGTTCCCGGGCTCGCTGATGCTGGGCTTCCTGGCCACCGCCGATCCGGCGGACCCGGTGCGGGTCGATCCGTCCGAGATCGCGTACGCCCGGTGGTTCACGCGGGAGGAGATCGGGGCCGCGTGCGCGGGGAGGTCCGTGGACGTGGGGGACGGCGCTCGGCTGATCCTGCCGCCGCCGTCGTCGATCGCGTTGTTCCTCATCCACCGCTGGCTGGACGGCTGGGTGGACGCCGGGCGTTGAGCACGGTCCCGGCCCGTGGCCGTCGTTGCCGCGACGGTCACGGGCCGGGAACACGGGCCGCCATGGTCGGTGGGAGCGAATGACGCGGCGGGGGAGCCGAGCCGACCACGACGGACGTCTGGTGGGTCAGGTGCCGGTGCGGCCGGGTCTGCGCCGGAAGGCGGGCCGCAGCTCGCCGAGCGGTAGGACCTTGACGCGTTGCTTGCCGGCTCGTACCGCGCCGACCGTGGACAGGGCCCGGGCCAGCAGTAACGCGGCGTCCCGGTCCTCGGCGTGCACGGTCTGCCGGCGTGGCTCGGGCGTGGTCGTCTCGTCGCGGAGCCGATGGCCGTCCGCCCAGGCGGCGGCGATGTCCCCGTCGGCGACGGTGCGGATGTCGGTGCGAACGATCAGGAACCGCATAAGGAGTCTCCGGATGAACCGCGACGGATGAGCCAGTGTGGAAGTTCCACGTTTCCTGGGTCATGCTACGCCCCGTGTTCATCCCAGCAAGTGAAACGCGCCTATTGGTTTCGAGCCTCGTCCGATTGGCGGATGCCTGGTCAGCGGGGTCGTCGGTGGATACGACGGCGGGGCCGCCGGCACTGTGCCGACGGCCCCGCCTCACGTGGAGGATCAGTTCAGATCGAACTGGCCCGTCTTCGCTCCAGCGATGAAGCCGAGCCAACCGGCCCGGTTGAACAGCAGCACCGGGCCGCCCCGATCCTTGCTGTCGCGCAGCGCGACCGCCGACGGGCCGGTGCCCAGCGGTGCGACTTCCACGCAGTTGGAGGTCTGGCTGCGTGTGCTGGTACGCCACGGGGCGTCCGCCAGCGAGCTGGCGGAGACGGACGGCGTGTGGTGGATGTCGTTCATGGCTCTGCTCCTGGTGTGAACCGATCCAATGGGACGAGTGGTGCCGCACGTCCCGACGGAGGGTCCCCCGTGGATCACCGGTCCGTCAGCCGCCCCGAATCACGGCGGCGTTGGGTCGGCGCCGTTGCCGGCCCGAACGCCACTGTGGATGCGGGGGCCGCCCCGGTCAGCCGTCCCGTCGCCTCGATCAGCCAGGAGAGGGTGTCCGAGGCGTTCAGTGCCGCCGTGCATAGCCACTCGAACACCACTTTATAGCGATTTAGCGTGATTGACTCGGTCGACATGACGTCGGTGAACCCCCCTTCGATGGCCAATGTCTCCGGATCGAGTGGATCGGCGAACCGATAGAGGGAGAACGCGGTCGGCGGAAGGTACCAATCGCCGACCTGGGTGTCCCGCGGAAGCACGTGCAGCGTCACGTTCGGCAGCAGCGCCAGCTCGCACAGCTGTTGCAGCTGCTCGTGCAGCACCTCGGGCGGGCCGGCCCGACGGCCGAGAGTCGCCTCCTCCAGCACGGCGGTGTAGCTCGGCGCGTGCGGCTCGCGCGTCAGCAACGTCTGACGGGCCAACCGCGCCCGGACCTCGGTCTCCAACTCGTCCGCCGGCTCCGGTTCGCCAGCGCCCTCGCCCACCCGGCGGGCCGAGAGGAGCCGGACCCGCGCGTACCCGGCGGTCTGTAGCAGGCCCGGCACCAGCACCGGGTTGTACTCGGAGATCTCCGCGCAGCCCGCCTCCAACTCGGCCCAGCTGCGCTGCTGCTGCGTCATCACCGGAAAGTTCTTCAACCAGCCGCGCATGTCGCCGGCCTCACCGGCGATCCCGAGC
Source organism: Micromonospora sp. DT4 (assembly GCF_049841675.1). Taxonomy (NCBI): domain Bacteria; kingdom Bacillati; phylum Actinomycetota; class Actinomycetes; order Micromonosporales; family Micromonosporaceae; genus Micromonospora; species Micromonospora sp. DT4. The sequence continues at coordinate 3,608 of NZ_JBNCKT010000162.1, read as the reverse complement.
AACTCCGCGCGCGCGGCGGCGTCGGCGCCGTAGAGGTCCAGCAGGACGCTGACGTCCTGCGGGTCCGGTCTGCTACGGCCGTTCTCCAGGCGTGACAGTTTGGACGCGGACGCCCAACCGATCCGTTCGATGACCTGGTCGCCGGTGAGGCCCGCGGTCTCGCGCAGGCTGCGCAGTTCGATGCCCAACCGTCGGCGACGCATGATTGGGCTGGGTGCGGCAGGAGGCACAGTGTCCTCTTTCCCGTCGTCCGCCGCAGACGCGACGGTAACTGTATGAAATTCGCCCCCCACGGTCAGTATGGACGGCGCGACCGGTGTCGGAGGTTCCGGCGGGGGCGTGTCTTACCAAAAATGGACCACGGGTACGCCGGACGATGACGGACCTGCGGTCCCAGCCCCGTCGCCCGCGCCCAGCCGGGCACGCCACCCCGCCGGAGGGACCCCATGCGCACCGTCCTGCGCCGACCCGACTTCCGCCTGCTGTTCGGCGGCCTGCTGGCCAGCATGACCGCCGAGTCGATCCTGCTGCTCGCGCTCGCCATCTGGGTCAAGGACCTGACCGGCTCCAACGGGCTCGCCGGCGGCATCATCTTCGCCGTCGTCGCTCCCATGACGATGGCGCCACTCGTCGGTTGGTTCGTCGACCGGTACCCGCGCCGGCCCTTCTTCGTGGCCGCGAACGTCGTCACCGCGGTACTGCTCGTGCCGCTGTTCGCCGTCCGCGACGCGAACGACGTCTGGCTCGTCTATCTGGTCGCCGCCCTGTACGGGCTGTCGTCCATCACGCTCGGCGCGGCGCTCAGCGGCCTGATCCGGCAACTGGTGCCCGTGGAGCTGCTGGCCGAGGCGAACGGCGTGCTGCAGACCGTACGCCAGGGGTTGCGGTTGATCGGCCCTCTGGCCGGCGCGGCGCTCTACGCAGCGCTCGGCGGGTGGGCGCTGGCCGGCATCGGGATGGTCGGCTTCGTGACCGCCGCCGCCGTGGTGACCGCGGTGCCGAGCCCGGCGCAGCCGCCGCCCACCGTACGGCTGCGCTGGCCCGCCGAACTGGGTGCTGGCCTGCGGCACCTGACCGGTGAGCCGGCGCTGCGTCGGGCCCTGCTCGGCTACGGGCTCGGGTCGCTGGTGATGGGCTTCAGCGAGTCGTTGATCTTCGCGTACGTCGACCAGGGGTTGGACCGGGACGCCGCGTTCGTGGGCGTGCTGGTCATGGTGCAGGGCGTCGGCGGGCTGTGCGGGGGGCTCTGCTCACCGGCCCTGGTCCGCCGACTCGGCGAGGTTGGCACGCTGGCCGCCGGGGTGGCGTTCTTCGCGCCGGCCGCGCTCGCGCTCGCGTACCCCGATCTGCCGCTCGGGTTCGCGGCGGTGCTGCTGGCCGGCGTCTCGCTGCCCTTGACGATGGTGGGTCTGCACACGCTGATCCAGCGGCTCACGCCACCCGCCCTGGTCGGACGGGTGGCAGCGGCCACCCAGGCGCTGGTCAGCGGACCGCAGGCGCTCTCTATCGGGGCGGGCGCTCTCCTGGTCGGCGTCCTGGACTACCGGGCCCTGTTCGTGCTGGTCGGGGTCGCCACGCTGGGCGCCGGCGCCTACCTCTGGCGGGGCCGGCACCTGAGCGCGCCGTCCGACGCGGCGGCGCCCGCGCCGCCGCGCCTGCCGGGGCCGCGCCGCCCGCTCGACGCGGGCATCGACGGGTCGGTGACTACGGCCACCCGGTGGCCGTTCCGGCGTTGACGGATGTCGGAGACGACGAACGGCCGCCGCAGGGGCGGTCGTTCGTCGAGGGTCGTACCGGCCGGTCAGGCTTCTCGGGCAGGGGCAGCCCGGCGAACGGCCGTTGTTCCAGGTAGCAGTGTTCGCAAGAGAAGTCGCACCCCTTGTTGATCTCCCATGAGGCCCGGCTGTAGGTCACGGGCGAGACCGATGGTGGCCGCACCACCAACCCCTCGTTGATCGGCGTGCCGGTCAGCTCGACCTGCCAGGCTTGGCGTGCGGCAATCCCGAACCAGGCCGGCACGACACCGCCGCCGCTCACGCTTCGCGGGTGGGATGCGACGTTTCACTATTCACCTCCCGGCATCGGATGCAGCCCATGTTCTCGCCGCAGGTCGGGCACCACTGGACCTTGACCTTGAAGGCCAGTAGTCCGGCCAGGAACCCCAACGCGAGAGCCGCAAGCACCGCTGCCGTCACCACACTCCGCACCCTCCATGGTTAGGATTTCCGATACACCGAGCGTCACCCAGTGATCACTCGGGTGGAAGGACTTGGCTGTCTCCAACCCGCTCCAACCAAGGACGAGGCTGGGCTATGGGCGATCTAGGGCGGACACTGAGGGCGGCCCGTGAACAGGCGGGCCTCTCGTTGTCCGGCATGGCGAAGCGCACCGGCTACAGCCGGGGCTACATCGGCAACGTGGAGACAGGCGTCAGAGCGGTCACCCCGGACGTCATCAGGAAGTACGAGAGCGTCCTGGGAGAGGACTTGAAGCGGCGGCAACTCCTGCTCGGCACCATCTCGGCTCTGGCAGCAGGCGCGGCACCCGAAACGGCAGCGTCCATCGCCAACGACATCAACGGTGGCCGTACGGGGATGCTGACGGGTGTCCAGACCACCCATGCTACGGATCGGGTTGTGGCCTCTCTGGTGGCCAGGAACGCCCCCTCGATCGCCTCGCTCGCCAAGTGGTGCAGGTCAGGCAAGGCGGTGCTACGGGTGAACTCGGCCGGCATCCTCGCCAAGGTCGGTTCTCCGACGATCGACAACGAGGCGATCTCGGTTCTTCGAGCTGACGCCGAAGCTCGTGAGCTGTACCTGACGGCCGTCCTTCACCGCGTCCTCGGACTCGACTGGAACGTCGCGGCGGACCTTGCCACATCCCCGGAGCCGTTCAGCACGGACCAGCGCAGACTCCTGCAAGCCGAGCTGTCCAACCCCCACGACAGCGGGGCGCGCTACTGCTCGGTCCTTCTGCTGACCAGCGACCAGCGGGCAGAGCCGGAGGTCACGGTAGCCCTGCTGTCAGCGCTCAGGTCGGAGGCCAGCCGCGAGAACCTGCGGGCGATCGGGGCAGCCCTCGCGGGCGTCAACCCACTCAAGATCTAGGAGTCCTCTTGTCTACGCGCGTCATGCAGGTCGATAAGGATCAGGAAGTTCTTCAGGTGCTTCAGCAGAAGGTCGATCAACTCAACCTCGACCACGCCGTCATCACCTTGGTCGGGGCGGTCAACCAGGCAGAGGTTTCGGTCATGTCCAAGGACAACGAGAGCATCGACTATCTCCGTCGCTACTCGCAGCCGATGGAGTTGTCAGGAACCGGGGAAGTCGCCGATGGCAAGGTCCACCTACATGTCACCTTGGCAGGCGAAGGCATCACGGCAGCCGGTCACCTGCACCGCGCCGTGGTCGGGGGCTTCTTCGTTCGGGCCTATCTGACTCCGGTTAGCGCGTAGCGATCTCTGCCGTCTGCCCAGGTCAGGCGAAGACTATCGGCGGCTGATGACCCTGTAACCGTGGCAGGATCTGAGCTGCTATTGACCCGTAAGGCAAATAGTTGATGGTCAGGAGGCGGCGTAGCGGACTTCGGGCTTGCGGAACAAGGATTTC
>NZ_JBNCKT010000161.1:0-9356 GCF_049841675.1 Micromonospora sp. DT4 | reverse complement strand
TCGTTGTACTTCTTCGGTGCAGGCATCGCCGGTGTTCCTCCAGGATTCGATGTCTCCATCTAACCCGGGGCGGAACAACCTGGCGGCGAATCGGGCGGATGGCGGCGGGGACGCCGACGACCAGGGCGACCACGAGCAGAGTCACCAGGGTGGGGGTGTGGTTGGCGAGCTGCACCCACGCGGTGAGCAGCAGGACACCGAGGATGGTTTCCGGGGTCCACCACCACAGCAGCCGGATTACCGGCCAGATGCGCACGAGCAGCCAGACGGCGGCACCCATCGGTGCGCCGATGAACGCGCCGACGAAGACGGCGAGGATCGGGTGAATGTAGGAAGCGGCCACCACGGCCGACAGAAGGCCGACGATGACCGCCGTGAGGATGAACGCCATCTTGGCGTTACGTGCGGAGGAGCGGTGGACTTTGGCCTCGATGACCGTCACCGTTCCGGTTGACCTGCCGGCGAACCGGCGAGGACTAGACTTGGACATGACACGTCCTCCCAAGGTGATTGGGCTGGATGGGTTGGGGGCGTGGGGTCGGCAGGTGTAGGAGCCAGTACCGACCCCACGCTTTTCGTGAGCAGTTCAGCCGTTCTTGCCGCCCGTGGTGGCGGCGGTGTCGGCGAAGAGCGAGAAACTGAGGACGACAGCCTCGATGTAGCCGGTGCTACGCAGGTCGTTGGTGATTTTGGTGATGTCGGCCATGGAGCGGATGTGCCGCTTGCAGGGCCATTCGACGGACATGAAACCGATGCCCTGAGGGGCCTTGTAGGTGAACGAGATCATGTAGCGGAACATGCTGTTCCTCCTCGTGAAGCCGGCCAGCAGGCCAGCGAGATGGGAAGAACCGGCAACGAGGCCGGCAGGCGGGAAGCCAGTACCGGCCCCGCGCCATGAGAGGTGGCAACCAAAACGGTTGCCGGGCCGGGAATGTAGGAGCCAGAAACACTCCCGGACCGCAGGGTGATCAGTTCAGCGGACTATGAGGCCGCTTCGTGCGTCAGACACCAGAGGCTCACACAGTGCGGTGAGCGAGGGACCTACTTGGCCGCCGAGTTACCAGCCTTCGGCTTCAGCGAGATCGCACGGAACGCGACGCCGTTGCGCCCGTTGGTCGCCCACGGAATGGCCTCCAACTGCTCGACAGCGACGAGCTGTCCCACCGTCACGCTCGGCTTCTCTCCCGCCGTGGTGATGGTGATGATCTCGCCGCCAGTCTCGTCGAGAACGAAGACCTGGGTGGACCACATGAGCCGGCCGGTGTTCTTCTCCGACCGCTGATTGCCGTTCTGGTCGTTCTTCGGCTCCGGGTCCTTCGTAACCTGAACCTGCTTGCTCTGGGTGTCCACGTACAGCTTCACAACAAACCTCCTGTGTCTTTGGCCAGGTATTGAGCTAGTCCCCGGTGGACTGTTGCTCGTGGCCTCTGCGGATAAGGCTCCCGCTTTCCCGAGGACGACCCATCCGATGGGCTAGACGACTTTGGGACGTCTCAGCTAGCCTGAACTCGTCCCTAGTTGTCCCTTGAGGAGTGTCGGATGCCGAACGAGCGGCTACGTGATGCGATCCTGCGTAACGGCCTGACCCCGGTTGCTGTGGCCGAGAAGATCGGGGTCGACGCGAAGACCGTCGAGCGGTGGATCACGCAGGACCGAACGCCGTACCCACGTCACCGACACGCCATCGCGGCGATGGTGCGGGAAGACGTGCCGTACCTGTGGCCCGACGCGATCACCCCGGAGAAGGCGGCGCAAATCGGGCAGAACGAGATGATCCAGCTTTACTCGCGGCGATCGTCGGTGCCGTACGACCTGTGGCGTCGGCTGATCGAACGCGCCACGCAGCGCATCGACGTGCTCGCCTACGCCGGCCTGTTTCTCCTGGAGCAGGACCCGAGGCTTGTCGACGTCCTGCGTCAAAAGGGCGTTGACGGAGTTGAGGTGAAAATCCTGCTCGGTGATCCGACCAGCCCTGCCATCGAGCGGAGGAGCGTCGAGGAAGGCACGCCCGGCGTGATGGCCGCAAAAATCCGGCAGGTGCAGCAGTACTACAACCGCCTCGATGGTGCACCAGGGGTGAAGGTGCTCTACCACGACACGACCCTCTACAACTCGATCTACCGCTTCGATGACGAGATGTTGGTGAACATGCACGTCCTCGGCTTTCCGGCACCGCACGCGCCTGTGATGCACCTGCGCATGCTCAACGGTGGTGACCTGTTCCGCACCTACTCCGACAGCTTCGATCGGGTTCTGGGTGCCTCGAAGCCCCGGTCTGTCGACGAGGTGGCAGCCTGAAGGCATGGCGAGAACCGAGCACTACCACGACCCGAACGCCCCGAAGGCCAACAGCATCGTTGTGGCCGTATCCGTCTTCGTGCACGACGCAAACGAGCGGGTTCTACTGATCCAGCGCACCGACAACGGGCTGTGGTCCCTACCCGGCGGGGGCCAGGAGATCGGCGAGTCGGTCGCAGAAACGGCAGTGCGGGAGACCCGCGAGGAAACCGGCATTGTCGTCGAGGTCACCGGGATGGTCGGCGTTTACTCCGACCCGGGCCACGTCATCGAGTACTCAGACGGCGAGGTGCGGCAACAGTTCTCGCTCTGCTTCCGAGCCGCACCGATCGGCGGTACACCGAGGCCAAGCGACGAGTCGCACGATGTCCGATGGGTGGCACGCGACGAGCTGGCGGCGCTCGACATTCACCCGTCGACCCTGCTCCGCATCACCCACGGCTACGAGGATCGGGGCAAGCCCTACATCGGCTGACGGACGTCGGCGAGCCGGCGTTGAGTCCGCTGCACAGCAGCGACTATCTCCGGTTCCGCCCGGCCAATGAACCGGGTCACCAGGTGCTCCGGCCCGTACCGCGACCGAATCTCTGCCAGCCGGTCCAACACCTCGAAGTCTTGACCATCCGGCCCGGTCGTCATGTCGGCACAGCAGAGGGCGTCGGTTACCGCCGTTTCCTCCCGAGGAAACTCAGGCGCCAAGATCTCACCGAGCCCACGTTCGTCGGCTTCCAGCCACGCACAGGAGTGATGAGCGACTAGGGCGGCAATCCGCTCGTTGAAGTGCTCACGGCGTAGCCAGCGGCCACCATCGAGCGAGTGAAAGCCGGTGTCGACCAGGTCAGGGCTGTAGCCGACATCGTGCAGCCACGCCGATGCTACGAGTACCTCACGATCCTCGCTCGGAACTGCTCCACTGATCCGGTCCGCCTTGGCAGCGACCGCCTGAACGTGACTCCATCGACGGGGCAACGGCGTCTCTAGCAGGTGTTTCGCAACTTCCCGAGCGGTGTCGACGAGGGCGGCCATGTCGCCAGGGTACGGAGCCTCCACCCTGATCGCTATCCTGTGACGAGCCGACGACAACGCGAGGACGGCCGGACTGCCGGCAAGTGGTTCAAAGTTTCTGTACGTCTTCAAGGCGGCCCTGAACGGGCCGCACGCGCCGCCGCCTGGGCGCGCGTCCGTCGCTCCGCTGGCGCTCCGACTCCGGCCACGCAACACGCCCGGCGGCTGGCGCGGAGGGCGGTAGCCCGGTGGGCCGCCGCAGAACGGCAGGGCTGTGACCGGGTGGTGGAGGGCCGGCAGCCGGCCGGGCCGCGCGGCCAGCACCGCGCGGCGTAGCGGAGCGCACGCCGGCCACATCGGCGAGCCGGCGGCGATCGCGAGGTCTCGGCTACTGCGCCTCCGGCGGGGGCGCTCCGGCTCCAGGATGGCGGGGCTGCGTCGGCGGGTTGCGGTCCGTGGCTGGTTGCGGTAGGCCATCCCGCCTGCCATCGACCCGGGCAAGCCGAGCAGACTACCGCCCGACCCGCCAGCGTCCGAACGTGCGTCAAGGTTCGCTTGACGTGGCGGGTCGGGCGGCAGCCCGCTCCCCAGGAGGGCGGGTCGACGGCAGACGGGATGACAACGGCTATCGGAGCGGGATGACGTTCTTCGGGGCGGAAGCCGTCTTTTGCGCCGTTGGTGCTAACGATCTCAGGATGACAGGGCCAAGGCCGAGTCGATCCGAAACCTGATTCATTCGAAGCGGCTCCCCGAACCTGACAGAGAGTAACCTCGCGAATAGTGCCGGTTCTTCCGGTACTACCCTCACGGGCTCATTCTTCCGCCACCCTCGCGCAGAGAGTTGCTTGAAGAGGGAGGTTTTCCTTTGCTCATCGATCAGGCCAAGGTGCGAACCTCTCATTATCAGTGCTTGAATTGAAATTCCCCACTTGGACTTCTGTACTGCTAGGTCGCGAAGAGTGATTCCGCCCGAGAGTGCATCCTGGGCACGACTCTTCGGCATCAAAAGTGCGCCCGCAAATCTGTTGGCCTCGCCCTCTGCATCGGTGACATTCCGACGCCTCGTGTGTAGCACGAGGTGCCCGACCTCGTGGGCGAGAGTGTAGCGAAGCCGATCACCGGAGCCGCTTGAGAAGTAGCCCACAAGGGCAGGGTCGGACTTGCCTGGCCAAAAAGAAACGCCGAAGTGTCCAATCGCTTCCTCCTCGGCATTGTGCTCGCCTGGAAGCGTCAGAGGCACTACCACCACGCCTGCCCGCTCGCATGCACGAGTCAGGTGTCTGATCGGCCCGTCGCCCCCAAGCTGGAGAGCTTCCCTCGTCTCAGCCGCCAACCTCTCGATGTCGTCATGGGTGATCTCGCCTTGTGCGATCGGCAGATCGGGAAGCGGTAGCCCAGTCTCTAGGGCTAGATCGAAAACGATCCGATAAGCCTCATCGAAGAGAGCCTTGACCCGTTTCGTGTCTCCTTGCTTTGCCGATGAAAGCTTTCGGAAGCGAAGAGTGCCGAGTGGTACGTCGGGCGGAGCTACCTCGAAAAATGAGCGAGGCATGCCGGTTGCAGCAGCAATACCTTCAAGGACTTCGTCGGTTGCCTCCTTGGTGCCATTCTCTATTTGGGAGACAAGTGACTGGCTGATGCTTGCAGCCTTCGACAAGTCAACCTGAGAAACGCCAAGCAGATGACGTACCGATCGGATACGCTCACCAGCTAGAGGCGTCGCCATTTCCTTCCTCCTCGATGTCGATGTCAAAGGGCAGCTCGAAGGCCGAATCGTCCGGTGTGAACTCAAGAGACATCAAATCCTCGTCAGCGCGAGGGAGGAAGAAGTCGATGTCAGCCTTGTGATTCTGCATGAATTTCCAAATGTCAGTCGGACGAACGACCCGAAGTGAGGCTTCCCCGGTCTCTAGGTCGACATGCCAGAGTGCCAGCAGGTTGCTCGCCTGCACTCCGTACAAGTCCTTGTCCGGGTTGCGATAGTACGCAACCCTGGCACCGTTTGTACCCGGCGGGGGGACGGCGTGCTCGGGCGCGATGTGTAGAAGCTTGGCCCGCAGAAGGGAGCGTCTGAGCAGAACCTGGCCGTTCCGCCGCTCAGTCGCCACCTCCCAGTCGCCAAGGTCGGCATCAGACAGGATTCGGCGGATATGTCCCCGGGTCAGGTCAGTCCTCTCGCGTTGGTAGACGCTGTCCGTCATTCCCCACTCAGTGAAATGCGTGTCAGCTACCTCTGCCGCAGTCTCCACCGCTCGGTGCAGCGGGGCGCACAGCGACCCGAGGGCGTCCTTGATGTATGCAAGATCATCAGGTGTGGCCATGGTGGTGATATTATCACCCCGTTTTTCACACTGGAAGTAGGGCATTCAGTGGTTCGCTGAACGTCGCGGCCTCCAACCTGCGTGCCACAACCCCTCGTGGCCCCGTTGCTGTCGACAGAAGCGGTGACAGCAACCAGTCGGGAGAAGGACAGTCGCCGGCAGCCGAGCGTCAACTCCCGCCCGAGGTCGCGGACGCGGACGCGGACGGACGCTGCCGGACGGAGCGCGCAGAACTTGTAAGCGAGCTGTCAGGCAGCGAGGCAGCAAGAAGGCAGCGAAAACCTCGATACGGGCCGATCCGGAACCCGAAGCGATGTCGCCCGGCACCTGCTCGTTGAGGAGGGTTGACACTCGTCGGCAGCAGGCGACAGATTGAGTCCGCATCCCCCCGACGGGGGTCGTCCCTTTGTGGGGAGCGCTCCCGGGCTGGTGACGGGGTGTATCCCGGGGCGACGGGCGGAAAGTCAGCGAACGTCAGCCGGACCCGGTCGACGTAGTCCTCGGGCGTGTGCGTGCACCGGTCCAGAAGCGGCACCCCGGCCGCCAACTCCATGCCGCCCTTCGGTCGCACGCCCACACCTTCACCAGCCCCGACCGGATACCCCCGGCCAGGGAACGTAGCAGCGACCGCAACACCGACCCCTTCCCCGCTCCAGTCGCACCCGCGATCAGCACCTGTGAGCCGGTCAGCCGCAACCGGTACGCCTGCCCGTCCTCCCGCACCCCAGCGGCAACGCGTCCAGGTTCGGCACCTCGGCCACCGGCAGCGGCCCGACGATGCCGGCCAGGGGGTCGAGTCGTACCCGAACGTCAAACACCGCGTCTCCTCGTCTTTGACGCCGCGATGCTGCGAGGCGGCGCGTTCTCAGTGGTGGGCCGCTGGATCTGAAGACCGGCGATCTGAGCGAAGACCTCCCGCCGGGCCAGGGCTTCACCGGTGGCCCGGTTGATGGAATAACCGGTCAGCCACACCCAGCCGTGATACGTCGGCTTGTCGCAGACCGAGGTCACCCGCAGCCACAGCGCCCGATCACCGCCGAACTGCACCGGCGCCCGACCGTCGATCAGCACCAGATCACCGGGAACCGGCACACCCGGCCGACGCGGCATGACGGTGCGAGGCACCGGGGCGGGCGGGCCATTCACGGACCGTCGTTCGGGTCGACGTCCTACACCAGCACCCACCCCGGGCCAGCCTCAGCAGCTCGACGCGCGACCGGATCCCGCGCAGTCCAGGCATGACCGACGCGCCACGGCGCGGGTCCGCTCTGCGCCACGCCCGATTGCCCGTACGGCGGACGATCGGATCGCCGCACGCGAAGCCCTGGTGCTACGAGACGTCGAACAGCCGTAGGCCGTCGTACTCGGCGAAGTCGGCGTAGTCCTTGCCGTTGAAGGTCGCCAGCGGCAGCCGGTCGACCAGGCAGCAGGCCGCGATCCAGGAGTCATTCGTCGGACGGGGCCGCCCTCGGTGCTGTGCCCGCGCCTGGAGCTGGCCCCAGGTCGTCGCTACCGCTTCGTCGAAGGGCAGCAGGACCACGCCGGATCGCCACTGCGCGAGGTCAGCAAGCTTGCGCGGCCCCCAGCTCCGTAGCGCGGTCCACTTGGTCAGCTCGCCGAGCGTGACGAACGTGATGCACAAGGTCTTACCGGCCAGCCGGGCACGAAGTCGGTCAGGCAGACGACCACGCAGAATCGCCGACGCGACGTCGGTATCCAGGACGGCCAGGTTTACGCGGCGCTGGCCCGCCGAGAGGCGTACAGGTCGGCGAGGAAGTCGTCCAACTCGTCGTCGGACTCGAATAGGCCCGGCCGGGCCAGGTCGTCGACGGAGGCGACCGGCTGCACACCCTGCCGGCGGGCCAACTCCTCGGCGGGCACATGCTCAGCGGTCGGCCACTCGGGCATCCGCTCCGCGCTGCTCGACATCACGACCCACCTCCTGCACCCCACACCGCCGCCCATTGTCGCACGGTCAGCACCGGCACCACCGTCAATCAGCCGCGCGGAGAGCCGACGACACGGCAAGCCGCCCCCGGCCAGCGTGGCCGGGGGCGGCAAGCCGTACGCCGCCGGACAACCGCGCGGCCGTGCCAGCCACGTGCCGGCAACCAGTGTCCGAAGGGGTCGACAGCGGTCATGATCGGGCACCCCGACCCCGCCGTTGACCAGGCGTTCCGGGCAGGTCACGACAGCCGAAAACGATCTTCCAAACTGGCGCTCCGGCCCAGCTCACGGCCGGCCAGTTAGTTGTATAACCAGAGGGCGGCACAGCCGAAGCACAGCGCCAGCAGGACTGCCGAAACGAGCAGCAGCACGAGTAGCGTGAGCAGTTCGCTGCCCGACGTCGTTGCAGGCTCCAGCGGTGGACTGCCAGCGGCGGACTCGGACTCGGGGTCGGGCACGTCGTGATCATGTCAGACACAGTCGTACGGCTGTACAGCCGAGCCAGCAGACCGAGCCGGCTCTCGTGGACGCGAGCAGACAGGACGAGCAGGTCAGCGGCAGTGACCGACGTTGACAGACAGCAGGCTTGATCTTTGCGCAGCAGGGGTCCGAAACGTGGCCCGCTTGCGGCCTGCCCTGCGGGCGGCCTCCAGCCGTCCTCGGGCACCCGCAGCGCGTCGTCCTAGAGTCAGCAGATCGTCAGCAAGTGCCGTACCGCGCGGCAACTCTCGATCATGCTTGACGACACGACCGGTACGTCTGACCACGCGGTACGGCACTTGATCACACTCGCTGCTACGTCATGTCACTTTCCCCCCCCGACGGGGGTCGTCCCTTTCTCCTGGAAGCGCTCCACCGCTGCTCACAGGCCGTTCTCCGGCCCGTTCAGACCGTCCAGGGACGGCTTTTCTGCGCGGCCGGGTGCTGCTCATCGAGCGCACACCGACAACGGCCTCTGGTCCCTGCCCGGTGGCGGCCAGGAGATCGGTGCAACGATCGAAGAGACGGCCGTCCGAGAAGTCCACGAGGAGACCGGCATCAGCATCGAGGTGACCGGGATGGTTGGTGTCTACTCCGACTCCGGCCGCGTCATCGAGTACTCGGAGGCGAGGTGCGGCAACAATTCTCGATCTGCTTCCAGGCCAAACCGATCAGCGGCACTCCGGCCCGAGCGACGAGTCACATGGTGTCTGGTGGGTGACCCGCGACGAACTGGCGGCGCTCAACATCCACCCGTCGACCCTGCTCCGCCTCAACCACGGCTACGAGGAGCGCTCCGAGCCCTACATCGGTTGACGGACGCTGGCGAGCCGGCGCTGAGTCCGCTGCACAGCAGCGACCATTTCCGACTCTGCCCTCTGCCGATGGACCGGGTCACCAGGTGCTCCGGCCCGTACCGGGACCAGGTCTGGGCTGTAACCCACGTCGTGTAGCCACGCCGACGCGACAGTACCTCGCGATCCTCGCGCGGGACTGCCGCGCCGATCCGGTACGCCTTGGCAGCGACTGCCTGGACGTGACTCCATCGGCGGGGTAGCTCCGTCTCGCTACACCCTGCCCGTTATCCCGTGGCCAGCCAACCGACGAGACAAGGGCGGCCGGGCTGCCGGCGATGGCGCGTTTCAGGACGTGCGTGACAGATCAGTCTCGGGACGTGGATGACACATCCCGCTGGAGGTCCTCTTCTCTGTTGCTCGACAGAGTAGTTCTAGTGCTGCTCCGCGTTAATTCGTGGAGGGGTGTTGATTAGGCTGGCTGGTCGTCGAGGTAGAGGTAGCAGGCGCA
>NZ_JBNCKT010000160.1:0-9481 GCF_049841675.1 Micromonospora sp. DT4 | reverse complement strand
AAGCCGACGCGCGTCCCGCACCGTAACGCCCATACACCCCAAACGATCACAAACCATTTGGGTTACGGGTCAATAATTCGAGAGCTTGCATTTCGGCTGCGATCACGCCGACATGCTCTACCGGTCCCGTAAGAGTCCATGGGTGGGTCTGTCTGGAGCTTGCACCAGAGGTTCACTATCAGCGAAGACGGCTCCAAGGCTGGCTGAGGACGGCACAGCAGCGGCGGTGAACGTCGAGGCAGCCCGGAAGTGCGCCCGCCGGGCCGCGCGTCGGAACGCACCCAGCACGGCTGGTCCGGCGAGGGTGACGAGGATGGCCGTGGTGACCGCTCGTCCGGTGTCCCAGCCCAGCGAGGTGATGGTGAAGAAGGTCAGGTACCGGTGGAGTTGTTCCAGCACCGGCAGACCGGGCTGGTAGGCGATCGAGCTGGTCGGATCCAGCGAGAACGGCCAGAACGACAGGTTAAGCATGAACCCGAAGAAGTACCCGCTGACGGCGGCGTAGGCGGCGAGCAGGACGATCTCGGCCCGCCCCCGGAGTCGGGGTAGGAGGCCGGCGAACATGCCGACCCAGGCGCAGCCGAACATCTGGTACGGCATCCACGGTCCGACTCCCCCGGTGAGCAGGGCGGAGGCGAACAGTGACGTGCAGCCGAGCGCGAAGCCGAAGCCGGGTCCGAAGACCCGACCGGCGAGCACGAGGATGAAGAAGACAGTCTCGATGCCCGCCGTGCCCGCGCCGAGTGGTCGCAGGGCCGCGTTGATCGCGGACAGCACACCCAGCATGGCGAGGGCCTTGGCGTCGATGCGGCCGTCGGCGATCTCGGCGAAGATGACGGCGAGGACGAGGAGCAGCAGCACCCCGAACATCAGCGGCGGGGTCTGGGTGGAGCCGACGGTGCCCGGTGCGACGACGAACGGCCAGAGGAACGCGACGAAGCCCAGGAACGACGCCATGGTGATCGCGAGCACGGCGCGGGCGGGCACCCGGACGGCGACGTTCACTGTCGTCACGCCGGCACCGCCGGGCCGTCGAGGGCGGCGGCGACCTGCCCGACCGTCAGGTACGGCAGCGGCGCGAGGATCTTCGCGACCTGCGGGGCGAACGTCGGCGACGCGGTGAGGACGGCCGCAACAGATCCGGCGGCAACGATCTCACCGTCGGCCATCACCACCACCCGATCTGCGGTGGTGGTGGCGAACTCGACGTCGTGGGTGGCCACCACGACGGCACGCCCCTGCGCGGCGAGGTCGTCGAGAGTACGGGTCAGCGCCGCCTTGGCCTGGTAGTCCAGCCCACGGGTGGGCTCGTCGAGGAGCAGCACGCCGGGAGTGACAGCGAGTTGGATGGCCAGGACCAGGGCGAGCTGCTGCCCGGCGGACAGGTCCCTGGGATGGTTGTCGCCGTCGATGCCGGCGGCGATGCCGTCGAGCAGACGTCGCGCGCTGCCCGGCTCGGCGCCGTCGCGGTCGGCCTGGTCGAGTTCGGCGTCGACGGTGTCGAGGTACAGCAGGTCGGTGGCGGTCTGCGGGACGAGGCCGACGAGTCGGCGGGCCCGGCTGGCACCCACCCGCCCCGGGTCGAGGTCGCCGAGCGCCGGGGCGGGCACGGCGATGGTGCCACCGTCCCGGCGTCCCGAGCCCTGCAGAGCCCAGAGCAGGGACGACTTGCCGGAACCGTTGCGCCCCATCAGCGCGGTGATCTCACCGCGTACCAGGGTCAGGTCGACTCCACGGACGGCGACGACCGAGCCGTGCCGGACGATCACACCGGCGGCGGCGAGCGCGCTCTGGGCGTCGGCGTGGGAGTGGCGGTGTGGCTGCGGGGGTGTGGTGGGCAACCGGTCCCGCAGGGTGGTGGCGTGCCGGCGGGCGTCGCGTACCGACAGGGGCAGCGGTGACCAGCCGGCCAGGCGCCCGAGTGCGACCACCGGCGGCGCGACGGTGGTGCCGGCGAGGAGCGTGGCCGGGTCACCGTGGCGGACGGCGCCGTCGCGGGCGACGTGGATGAGCTGGTCGGCGTACGGCAGGACACGTTCCAGGCGGTGCTCGGCCAGCACTACGGTGACACCCAGGTCGTGGACCAGCCGGGTGATGGTGGCGAGGAGGTCGTCGGCCCCGGTCGGGTCGAGCGCGGAGGTCGGCTCGTCGAGGACGAGCACCCGCGGATGGGCCGTCAGCGCCGCGCCGATCGCCACGCGTTGCTGCTGACCCCCAGAGAGTTCGTGCAGGCCACGGTGGCGCAGGTCGACGAGGCCGAGCAGGTCGAGGGTCTCCTCCACCCGGGTCCGCATGACGGCCGGGTCGAGGGCGAGCTGCTCCATCCCGTACGCCAGTTCCTCCTCGACGGTGTCGGTGACGAACCCGGCGACCGGGTCCTGCCCGACCACGCCGACCAGGTCGGCGAACTCGCGGGGCGGGTGGTGTGCGGTGTCCCGGCCGGCGACGCGGACGCTGCCCTGCAGGGTGCCGCCGGTGAAGTGCGGTACGAGGCCGTTGATCGCGCCGAGCAGTGTCGACTTCCCCGCACCGGTGTGCCCGACGACCAGACACAGCTCCCCCTCGTCGATGCTGAGGTCAACGTCGCGCAGTGTGGGGCGGGACGCGCCGTCGTAGGTGACGCTGACGCGCTCGAAGCGGATCATGAGGGTGCTCCTGCGATGTCGGCGGCACGTCGTTCGGCGGCGGGCTCCGGTCGGTGCGGGCGCGGTGGTGTCGGTGCGGCGACCGCGGCGAGGGCGGCGACGAGGATCGCGGCGGCCGGTAGGGCGGGCAGGCTGGGCCAGTGCAGCGGATAGAGGGTCGGGTTGAGCGCGGCGGGGTCGTAGCCGGTGCCGGCGCCGAGCACGACAGCGGTCACGACGCCGCAGCCGGCAACGGTCCACTCGGGCCACTGCCACGGGTCGGGTCGATACCGGCTGCGCGACACCCGACGCCCGCCGAGGGCGAGCCCGGCCACGCAGAGCAGCACGCCGCCGCCGAGGCCACCGAGCCCGACCGGGCGGGGCACACCCGGGTCGAGCAGTCCGTACGCGCCGACGCACAGGCCCGCCATGCCGGTGAGCATGAGGACTCCGGTGAGCCGTCGCGAGGCGGGTGTGGCGGTGCCGACCCGGCCGTAGCCGCGGGCGTCCATGGCGGCGGCCAGCCGCAGCGACCGGTCCAGGGCGTCGTGCAGCACCGGCATCAGGATGGCCCGTGCTGCACCAAAACCCCTGGCCCGTCCGGCGCGTAACCGGCGGGCACGCGCGACCCGTTGGACGCTCTCCACCAGTTGTGGTGCGACGCTCAGCGAGACGGTGACGGCGACCCCCAGCTCGTACAGCGCGCCGGGGAGGACCCGCAGGGCGCGTTTGGGGTTGGCGAGGCTGTTGGCGGCGCCGATGCAGCACAGCAGGCACGCCAACCGGAGCCCGTCGACGACGGCGGACAGGGTTGCTTCCAGGGAGACCGGGCCGCCGATCTGGATGCCCGCGTACCAGTCGGGGGTGGGCAGGTGCGGCAGCCGGAACAGGATGTGGTCCTCGGGGGTGATGCCGGAGGCGAAGACCGTCCGGAACACCACCCGGATCGCGATGATGAGCAGCGCGAGGTAGAGGTAGTAGCGGAACGCCCGCGCCCAGGGAGCGTCAGTACGGCGGACGGTGACGACGAACCCGAGCACCGCGAAGATGAGCAGCAGCAACAGCGGGTTGCTGGTGCGGCTCGCGGCGGTTGCCAGCACGAGCGCCCACAGCCACCAGGCCACCGGGTGCAGGGGCCGGGGCAGCCGGGCGACCGCGAGGCGGTGGAAGAGGCTGGTGCGGGTCGGGGGCATCGGTTCAGGTGCGGCGTCGCCGCCAGCCGACGACACCGCCGACCAGGGCGAGGACGGCCAGCAGGCCGACGGTGATCAACGCTGGCAGCGCCGAGCCGGTGTCCTTGCGGGCGGCCGTCGCGGTGGGTGCCGCGTCGAGGATGCGCGGCCCGTCAGGGGTGGCGTCCGGCGGCCCGGACGGCACTCCCTCTGTCGCGGATGTCGTCGGGCTGGCCGGAGGCGTCGGCGTACCGCCGATCGGGACCGACGCCGGTGCTCCCGTCGGTGGTAGGCCGGGCGGGGGTGGGCCGACACCGGGGTCACCCGGCGCCGGCGGGTTGCCGGCGGCCGGCGGGTTTCCGCCGCCGGGCTGGGCCGGGGTGGGCGCACCTGCAGGCGGTGCGGTGGTGGCGGCGCCGACCGGCGTGGTGTTGCGGGCGCGCACGCTGTCCGGGCTGACCGTGGGCCGCCCCTGGGTTCCGCCGATGTCGGTCGCCCCGAAGATCCACAGGTCGACGCTGCCCGGCTTGGGCTTGTAGCTCATCGCGCCGAGCTGGCTGTAGACCCAGCTGTTCTGTCCCGGGTCGGCGTGCCAGTACGACCAGTACGCGCTGGCCGGTGGGGTGAGCGCGCACTTCTCGTCGGCCGGGGTGGGGTACTGCGTTCCGCCCTGGTGACCCGCGTAGCCGATGCGGCAGATGAACGCCGGGCCGTCGTGCTGCGTTCCGGTGGTTCGCCAGCCACCCTGGTTGAGTAGTTGGTAGCCGGTGGTCGGGGTGGTGCCGCAGGAGCGCAGCAGCGGCCCGCCCCACCGGCTGAAGTCGACAGCGAGGATCACCCCGGACGAGGTGGTGCACTGCCCGATCGGCAGGGGCGCGGCCAGCGCCGGCGTGGGTGCCACCACCGGCACGGCGACGATCGTCAGGGCCGCGATCGACCGGAGCCACCGGCGCGCGGTCACGATCCACCGCCGGCGTCGGACACCGCGCGGCGACGGGCGGCGACCAGCAGCAGGACGCCGCCAACGACAAGCACCAGCGCCAGCAGGGCGATGGTCACGATGGACACGCCGGTGCGGGGCAGGTTGCCCCACGAGTGCCCGCCGGGGCTCGTCGTCGACGGGGTCGCCACGGGTGTCGCCGTCGGCGAGGACGGCTGGCTGGCGCTCGGCGTGGGCGTGGGTGAGCCGGACGGGTCCGGACCCGGCGTGTCGTGTACGTCCCGGGTCAGGGCGGCGAACGAGATGCCGGTGGCACCACCGACGACCTGGGTGGAGGCGCGGACGTCCGATCCCGCCTGACCGCCGGCAGCGACGGTGAACCCGCCGTCGTCGTTCTGCTGGGCGGCCAGGAACGCCAGCGCCTTGCCGATCTGACCCGCGTAGGTGGTGTCGCGCAGGGTGAGGCCCTGGATGGCGAGTGCGGTGGAGTTGGTGGAGTCGCCGGCCGCGCCGGGGAACCCGCCGTGCTCCTTCTGCGTCGAGGCGATCCAGGCCAGCGCCTTGTCGACGGCGGCGACCGCCGCCGGATCGTCAGTTAGCGCGGCCAGGGCCATCGCGGCCATCGCGGTGCTGTCGACGTCCCGGTCGGTGTCCGCCGCCGGGATGAGGCTGGGGAACGACCCGTCGGCTCGCTGTAGTCCCTTGAGGAACTCGACCGGCTTGGCGGCGGCCTCACCTTGTCGTGCGCGGAGCTGGGCGATGATGCCGAGCGACTGCCCGAAGACCGAGGTGGCGTACCGGTAGTTGCCCGCACCGGCGCAGCCGGTCTGCGCGTCGAGCTTGGTGCAGGTCACGTCGGCCAGCGCGGCGATCAGGTCGTTTCCGCCGAAGGACCGTGCGTCGTAGCCGGTGACCTGGGCCAGCACCGCGACCTTGCCGATCGCGCCGCCGACGGCATAGTCGGTGCCGACGCCCAACCACATGTCGACGGTGAAACCGCTGTCGCCGACCGCGCCGCCACCGCGCAGGAACTCGACGATCGCCCGCAGCTTCGCGTCGTCCCCACCGGTGGCGGCCAGGGCGTACGCGCCGTCGATGCTCAACCCGAAGTCGGGGAAGCCGGGAAACGACTCGTAGTACCGGCCGTCGATCAGGTTGCTCGGCGCGACAAGATAGGACACTCCCTTGGCCAGATCCGGCCGAGGCCCGGCCGGTGGTGGCCCGCCCAGGCGGTGGGTCAGCGCGGCGAGGTTCGTGCCGGCGAGCGCGAGCGCCGCCGCGGCGGTGGCGGCCAGGTCGGCGTCCGGGTTGCTCGGGTCGGGGCTGAGCCCGCCGCCGGTGGCGATCCGGCCGACCAGGAAGCCAGTGGCGGCGGCGGCCCGGTCGGTGTCGCCCAGCACGGCGAGGGCCTGAGCGGCGTGTCCGCTCGAGTAGGTGTCGGTCAACCCGGCTCCGGTGTAGGGCTGGTAACCGCCGTCGGTTTCCTGCGCCCCGGTCAGGAACGCCTTGGCCGAGCCCAGCGCCTCGTCCTGTCCGCCGAGGGCGTGCAGCGCGAGGACGGCCAGGGTCGTGGCGGCGATGTCCGGGTCGCAGAACTCCCCCGGGGCGAGCCACAGACCACCGAAGGCGCCGCCCGCGCACTGCTGCCCGGTCAGCCGGGCGACGGTCGCGGCCGGCGGGGTCACGCCGGCCCGCTCGAGCGCGAGCAGCGCGGTCGCGTGGGTCATCGGTCCGGTCGATCCGGCGAAGTCACCGGCGAAGTCACCGGCGGCGGCGCAGCCGGCGTCGACGTCGGTCGCGGCGCACACCCGGTCGGTGAGCGTGGCGATCAGGTCCCGGCCGCCGAACGCGCGCGGGTCGCCGCCGGTGATCGTGGCCAGCAGCGCGAGATTGGCGACGTTGGCGGTGTGCGGCGCGGCGGTGTCGCCGTTCGGGAAGATCGCGGCGTCGACATGTGCCCGCAGGTAGTCGACCATCTTCGTCAGAGTCTGGTCCTGCCCGCCGGTTGCGGCCAGGGCGGTGGCGACGGCGATGGTGCGGTAGTAGTCGACGAAGCCGTTGTCGACGTGGTCGCCGTCGGTGAGCTGCCCTACCAGGTAGGTGGCGACGGCCTTGACCTGGGCCTCGGTCGGCCGTGCCGGCTCGGTCGGCCCGTCCGTCGCAGTGGGCGTGGGGGTCGGTGTCGCCGACGGGGGCGGACCGCTCGCGCGTACCGACGCGGGGGTGAAGCTCGGTGCCCCGGTGGTGCCGCCGATGTCGGTGCCGCCGAAGACCCACGCTTCGACCTCACCCGGGCCGGGGCGCTGGGCCATGGCGCCGAGGGGGCTGTAGGTCCAGTGGTCCTGCCCGGCGGGGGCGATCCAGTAGGACCAGTAGGCCGACGCGGGCGGCGTCAACTGGCACGCCTCGTCGGCCGGCGTCGGGTATTCGGCACCGGTCTTGAAGGCGGGCGACCCGATGCGGCAGATGAAGCCGGGACCGTCGTGGGCGGTGCCGGTGGTGGTGAAGCCCGCCTCGTGCAGCAGGTCCAGGCCGGTGGTCGGGGTGGCGTCGCAGCCGCGCAACAGCGGCCCGCCCCACGCGCCGAAGTCGACCGCGACGATCGCGCCCTGGGTCGGGGTGCAGGAATCCAGCGGGTCGGCGAGCGCGGCGCGGGTCGGCACCACCAGCGCCACCGCGCCGAGCACCGCTGCGGCGACGGCCGCCAACCACGCCGCGGGAACACGCGACGTTCGACTGACCAGTGGGGACATGGCGACTCTCTCGGGGGTAGCGGCGCAGGCGCGGACGCGGACCCCGGGGACAAGTCCCGGAAACCTGGCTCCACGCCGTGTACCTCGACGGCGC
This sequence comes from Micromonospora sp. DT4, assembly GCF_049841675.1. NCBI lineage: Bacteria > Bacillati > Actinomycetota > Actinomycetes > Micromonosporales > Micromonosporaceae > Micromonospora > Micromonospora sp. DT4. The sequence continues at coordinate 1,898 of NZ_JBNCKT010000160.1, read as the reverse complement.
TGCGGTGCACTATCCAGCCAGGTAATCCGACTCGTCCCGAGAACGGGACCTACGGCTGCGGGCCAGCGCCGGACTTTGACCGGCTTCCCCTGACTGCTGGATCGGGGCCATCGGACCACAAGGGCGACCACCCCGTCAACGCGAGGTCGTGTCATGTAGCTAACAGCGCGCGGTAAAGGCTTCCTCCCATACCGTGACCGCGTCATCGCGTGGGGGAACCCGGTGGGAATCCGGGGCTGACGCGCAACGGTGAGGACGGTCGCCGTCCCGAGCCCGACTACCCACGTGGTGACGCAGCACCTGCGGTATCCGTCCCACGCGTCCTGCGGCCGGCCGCCCCGCTCCCGCCGGCCCCTCCCGGGCTCTGGGTCGAGGCAGTCGTGCCCCGTACCCCAAGGAGACCCGATGTCCTCGCGCCTTTCCTCCACCAGTAGCCGGAGGCGTCTCGCGACAGTTCCCGCCGCCGCTCTGATCGCTTCGGTCGTCGCGGTCACGACCGGTGCCACGCCGGCCGCCGCGACCTCGACCGCCGCGCAGATCGCCACCGCCAGGACCAACGGTGTCGCCTATCTGCACACTCTGCAGGCCGCCGACGGCAGCTACGCCAGCGCTGGGCTGTCAAACGAGTGGGCGTTCAGCGCGTTCGCCCCCGCCGGCGTCGCGGCTGTGGACGTCTACCCCTCCGGCGACACGACCAAGAACGCCCGCACCGTCTACCGCAACCAACTCTCCGCCGCGTCCTGGCCGGGCACCTCCCCCGTCGTCACCGACTACGAGCGCGGCGTCCTGAACGCCTACGCCGCCGGCATCGACCCTGCCCGGGTCTCACCCGCCCGCAACCTGATCGCCGACACCATCGCCTACTGGCAGACCGGCTCGGCCGGCTACTATGGCCCGCCGGCGAACGTCAACGGCACCATCTTCGCCACCCTCGCCCTGGCCGGCGCGAAGACCCAGACCGGTGCCGCCCGCGTGCCGCAGGCACTGCTCGACCTCTCGATCACCCGGATCCGCAACAACCAGCACAACGACGGCGGCTGGACGTTCAGCCAGGCCGAGGGCAACCCCACGCAACTCGCCGCGGCCAGCGACATCGACATGACCGGCGCGGCCATGGCCGCCCTCTGCGCCGCCGGGGTACCCAACACCGACGCCGACGTCGTCCAGGCGAAGAACTTCCTCAAGGGCAAGCTCGTCAACGCCTCGGGTGCGTTCACCTCGATGTTCGGCGTCAACACCGACTCGAACGCGTGGGCCGTCTCCGGGCTCAACGCCTGTGGCATTCCGAGCCAGGGCTCCGACTTCACCACCACCGCCGGCAAGACCCCGATCGACTTCCTGCGCGCGCAGCAGCTCAGCGGCGGCGGGTTCAAGTACCTCACCACCAACACCACCCCATCGGCGTACGCCTCCATCGACGCTGTACGCGCCCTGGCCGGCGCGGGCTACACCGCCGCTCCCCCGACCCCGGTCACCGCCGGCGCGCCCACCTGGGTCGCGGCGAGCGGATTCACCGCCGGCACCGCCTCCCGGCTCGCCGTGATCATCGACAACGGCAGCGGAAGCGTCACGCCGTGCGCGGTCACGCTGACGCCGAGCGCCGCCACCAGCACCCTCGGCGCGGTGCTGGACGCCGCCGTCGGCACGGCCGCCCCCAGCGGCTGCGTCACCGCCCTCAACCCGACTAGCGGCACCGGCACCATCACCTCGATCAACGGCCTGACCAACAGCGGCTCCTCTACCTGGAAGGTCACCCGGGACGGCGGCACCCCGGCCACCGCAACCCGCGGCACGACAGTGACCATCGGCGACACCATCTATTTGACCAGTAACCCAAAGGTGCCGTGGTTAGCCGGCTGCGTAGCGGACTTCTGGCTTGCCGAACAAGGCTTTCACGA
>NZ_JBNCKT010000159.1:0-9511 GCF_049841675.1 Micromonospora sp. DT4 | reverse complement strand
TCCACCCGTACGCCCGAATGACCAGGAGACAGCACGTGCCAAACACCGACGACTTCCTCCAACGCCAAGAACAGATCGTCCCACAACTCCAGCCCCGCCCGACCCTCAACCCGGACAGAACATCTCAAGCCGGAACAACGCCAGGGCCGTGCCAGCTACCCCGGGTGAACCCGGTGGAGTAATGCACCTTCGGGCGATTCGTTCTTCTCGGGTTGTTGTTTGGTAACTCAATCCCATTAAAGAGTGAGCCGTCTTCTATTTCCGAGCACCTACTGTAGATCTCGGGAACCTCGCTGAATAACCCTCCATGCTGAGATCACGTCAATAGCCCTGACCCTTGACGGGGTCTGTATCTCCTCTACAAACATTTGCGGCGAACATTACGGAGAGAACCTCTTCGCCGATGCCGCAATACCTGACATTCCTGGTGAGTTACTGGCCTGACACACGGCCGCAGGAGGTGACAAGATTGCCTGCGCCGGGCCGTTTGGTCCCGACGTGCGAAGGCTAGCCGCAGCGGCAACCGTGGCTAGCTCGACTGCCTGATGAGACCTGGCGGTGCTATCCAACCACGCCACACTCCCGGCCTTAACGACGGTGGCCACAGCGGCTGCGGAGGCAGCCGCTGTGGAGAAGCGGGAAGACTGCTTGAGGCCGTCACGGTGTACGACAAGTGTTCTCGCATCAGAAAGTGCCGGATCGGCCGACGACCATGTTCGAGCAGTTGTACCAGTGAAGGCGCCGTACATGGCCGCCTTCGCGAAGGCGAGCGCGAACCGCTCGTATGGACTGCCCGGCCGGGTCCACTCCTGCAGGACCTCCTCGACAGCGTAATGCCCCAGTTGGAGAGCCGTAGCGCCGATGATCGCGTGCGGGTTCTGATGCCAGCGGCCGAGTCCATCAACGAGCGTTGCCACCCCGTCGAACAGCTTTGTGCGGTCGGCGGGATCCATGATGGCATCACGAAGTGCCCCCAGCCCACGCTGCAGTGCACCGGCGCCAGATCCATGAGAGGCACTGAATCGATCCAGCACGCTCCAGCCGAACGAACCGAAATTGGCTGCTGACGCCGCCCAGGCGTAATAGCCCGCGTTTCTCGCCTCGTCCCGGACGAGTCGAAGAAGCTTGGTGTCGCTCTGGTCGCTGATCGATGCGAGGGTCTGCGCGGGTGACCCGATCTGGAAGAAGAACCGCGCTGAGTCGAGGACGCCGCGGGCCAGCGCGCCCGGAGCGACGACCCCGCCAGCGTTCCAGTTATTCCATTGTGCCGCCGCCGGCTTGAACAACTTCATCGCTCCGTCGATCCCGGCGATCAGGCCGGCCCCCGCCAGAATTGACGCCCGCGAGGTTGGCGTAGTTCCTCGACCCACGGCGTCCGCAGTAAGTCCAGCTGAATAGAAGGCATGGATCACTGCCTCTTCATCCAGGAGTGCACGGGTCAGCAACGCCCATCGCGTCGTCCGACGGTGATCATTCTCAGTATCCTGGTACGCCTCACGCAGGGTGGCGTCTCGGTCACCAGCCTCCAGTTGCGATGGGCTGATCGGTGGCCGATCGGCGGTGACCGCCGGCCCAGTGGTGACTGTTTCGGCCGTCCCGGCGCCAATCGCTGCGGCCGGCGACGGGCCGAACACGTCGCCCGTGCGTAGCAATGATGGATCACCGGCAACCCGTGCCGACCCACCGCTCCATGTGGGAGAAGTGTCCTCGTACAGCAATCCCTCCACCTCCACTGTTCAACCCGTTCGCCAGCCCCGGAGCGCTAAGCCCATCCACGACAGCCGGCCGATACCTATTAAACCTATCGGATCGATAGGTTTTTGTCAGCGCCGGTTGCCGATCAGGTGGGCGTTCATTACCGCGGGCCGGCCCGCAGACCGCGGCATCACCGACGGACCCGGTGGCTGATCGACATGCTCGGCCTCACCCGCCTGCGCCTGCGCCTGCGCCTGCAAGACGCAACCCACCGCGACAGACCCGATTTCGGTGTGACCTCGTAGGACGTGCCAGTGGGTGGTGCAACGTGGGCGCAGCTGCCTGTTGATCATCTATTTGTGAGGGCGATAAGATCGAAGGCGGCTGCTGCTGCCGGGGTAGCGGCTGGCCGGACGGTGCGGGCACGGGGCGAGTTGTCGGCGCGGTCGTGCTTCGTGCAGACGCGGACGTGGCAGCACGCGGGCGGCCAGACCGACCGCGAGGATTGAACCGCGGAAGACTCCTGGAGATCTGGCACTATCCTGTACTTCGAGCAGCACCCTGTCGGGTCCTTGCGCCGGCGGGTCCACAGGTTGCCTGGCACACCCCGCGGCACAACAGGCGGTCACGAAGCGCGAACCTACTCGGCGGCACGGCTGGTGTCGTGTCGGTTCGTGCTTACGGCGCGGGTGGCCAGTACCGGCGGACGGTGCGCTCGGATCGGCCGATTCGTGTGGCGATGTCGGCAGGGTGCAGGGCCGGGTCCTGGCGGTACCAGTAGGCCACGGCTCCAGCGGTGTCGGACGGCATCTCTGCGCTGCTTTCGCGGCCATCCGGTTGGGGCTCATGTCTCTGACCCCCGAAGGGGTCCGGTTCAATTTGTTGGGTAGCGCCCGGAGTGTCCTTGTCCCGCTCGTCGGAGTTCTCGACCGGCTCGACTGAGGAGCCGGTGGTACGGGACCTGTTGCTCTCTGGTCGGTCTATGTCGTAGTGACAGGGATCCGTGCCCCGGTCGCGTGCGGCGTTCCGCGGGGGCGCAGGTGCGACTTCCTCGGCGTCGCGCGCACCGGTCGGCGCGTGCGCCGGGCTGACGGAGCAGGTGCGGATCTGGCCAGCGATCTCGACCAGGCTGATGCTGGCCACGACGACCAGTCCGTCGACGGAGATGGGCAGCAGGTAGGAGGCGGCGGCGCCGGTTTCTCCGTATCGGGCGGCGACGCCGACCATGTGCCAGTAACTCACCCAGGCGGCGATGCCGGCGATCCCAGCGGCGGCGATCAGCCTCGCGGCCGCTAAGCCGCGGCGGTCCGCGGGTACGCGGGAGATGAGTTCGACGGTCAGCAGCAGTGCCAGGGGTGGCCATGCGGCGATGATCTGGCTGATGAGGTTCGGCCGGGCGTGCAGGACGTTCGCCGCGATCGACGCGGCGACGCCGAGGGCGAGCACCGCCCGCACGGCCCACCGCAGGCGGGTCAGGTGCCGGAGGTCGGCCTCTGTTATCTCCGCGGTACGGGCGGAGGTGTGCCGGGGTAGGGGTGTGGCGGTCATGCGGCGGCTCCGTCGTCGGGCCGGGGTGCTGGCCGCAGGTCGGGTCGGTGGGCGGGACGCTGCACCTGGGCGACCAACTGGTCGGCCAGGTTGATGGTGTCGTCGCTGGGTTCGGCGTCGATCTCGCCGAGGGCGCGGGTCAGAGCGCGGCGCAGGCTGCGGATGGCGTCGAGGTGCCCGAGCGCGGCGCGGGCCCGCATCGCCTGCTGGTACAGCTCTTCGGCGTACGGGTTGTGGCCGATCGCGGCGTCCAGGACGGTGAGTTGCTCGGCGGGGTCACCGGCGAGGGCGTCGACCAGTGCGAGGTAGGCGTCGAGTGCCTGCTGCCGGACGGCTTCGCGGTAGGGCTCGATCCATTCGTAGTCGGCGCCGTCGGCCAGGTGCCCTCGGTAGCTGTCGACCGCGCGACGCAGCGCGGCGCGGCGCTCGGCCGGGTCGGTGGCCTGGTTGGCGTCGCGGATCGCGGAGCGCATACGCCACAGGTCCACGTCGACGGCGCCGCGGTTGAGGACGTACCGCTGGTGGGGGTGGGTGAGGTAGGTGCCGCGTCCGGCGGTGCGGCGCATGATGGTGCGCAGGTCCGATACGTAGGTGTAGAGCCGGCCGGGTGCTTTGTTGGCGGGGGCGTCGGGGAGCAGGTCGTCGAGGATCGCCTCGGCGGAGGCGGCCCCGTCGTGGACCGCCAGGTAGACGAGCAGTTCGAGGGATTTCTTGCGTAGCGTCGGCCCGGGCGGCACGTCGACGATGGCGGCGGCGCCGAGCACGGCGACCTGGACCCGACCGTGGCTGGCCTCCTCACTGCTATCGGCCGCACCGACGGATCCCGGTTCCTTCACAGCGAACGTGGTCGCACTGTCGCCGGTAATGCCCGTAACGAGGGCAAGAGCGTCGGCGGACGAGGCTGCCAGGAAGGCCGGGATGTTCTCACTGTCGGCGCTGTCCACTGTTGTTGCCGGGGCGGCGGTCACAGGTGTCGGGTTGGATGCCGGCAGGTGTTCGCCGTCGCGGAAGGCGGCGTCGGGTGACGCGGACTCGGTGCCGGGAGGGCGTTGCGTGTCGGGTGCGGCTGTGGTGGCTCGGGCGGGAGCGGTTGGGGCGGGTGCCTGCGGCTGGCCGGTGTGGGACTCGGCGAGGGTGACGAGCAGGTCGTTGGTCTCGGAGGGGGTGAGGACGGCCAGCCGGCCGATGTCGGCCAGGTGACCGCCCTGGCGGGAGCCCTCACCGTCGGCGGAACTGGTGGTGCCGTCCGCGGCGACGACGACGGTGTCGCCGTCGGGCCAGGCGCCCAGCAGCAGGCCGTGGATGTCCAAGCGCCGGCCTTGGGCGAGGAGCGCGGCGATGCGGGTGCGCTGGTGGCAGGTGTCAGCGTCGGCCAGCAGCGAAACCGGCGGCATCGGCTCCTCGGTCGGGTCCGCCGCGCGGGCCTCGGCGACGGTGTCGACCTCGTGGGCGTCGACGATGCGGCTGCGGTGCAGGGTCTGCGCCTCGAGCAGGTCGAGTGCCTCGTCCAGGCCAGCGGTGACGGTCAGCCGCGGCGTGCGGGGCAGCGCGACGGCACCGGCGCCCAGTAGCGCCGCCGTGGTCGCTGACGGCATGACCAGCCATGTGCGGTCGTCCGGTGCGTCGAGGCCCCCGGCGGCTAGGGCGGCGGCCATGAACCCGCGGGCGGCGGCCTCCGCGCCGGGACCGGTGAGTCCCAAGCCGGCGGGCGGCCAGACCGCAGCGAGCGGGTGCGCCAACGACGGCACCAGCGGGCCGGGCCCGCATTCCGCGACGGATGGGGGTGTGCCGGACTCGTCCTCGTCGTCGGCTTCGACCGGGCCAGGGCTGTCGTGGTCATGCCGTTCGAAGTGCTCCACGCTGTCGTCGGTCAGGTCGGTGGTCGCGGGCTGCTCGCCGTGGCGACGGACGGTGATGGTTCGGCGGCGGATCTGGTGGATCACGGCCGGCATGGGCGCCAAATCGGGGTCGTCGAGGCGCGAGTCGGCCGAGACAGGGCGGCGCGTGTAGCGGTGGCGGCGGTGTGCCCAGATGAGGGCGACGGCGGCGAGGATGGCGGTGACGAGCCCCGCGTCGAGCCAGCTGCCGGTGTCGAGTGTGACCCCGCGGTCAGGTCGCGGCGTCGGCGTGTCCGGCTCGTCGCTCGCGTCGTGGTAGGTGGGCGTGGTCGAGGCGCGTGAGGTGGATGCCTGGTCGCCGGGCGTGGTGGTGCCTGTGGTCTCGCGTGCGCCTGGTGCGATGCCGTCGTCTCGGTGGTGTGGCACCGGTGTCGGCGGCTGGGCAGGCGGCGGTGGGGCGGGCGTCGACGGTGGCGTGGTGGGGCCGAATGGTGGTGGCGCGGTACCCCTGACTGGCGGATCGGTGGGTGACGTCGGCGAAGCGGGCGTGCTGGTGGTGTCGGTGGGTAGACGCAGTGCCCAGCCGGGGTGGATGAGGTCCGGGTCGCGCAGGGTGCCGCCGACCTGCGGGAAGTGGGTGCCGCGGTTAAGGATGAAGATCTCCGGCCAGCGGTTGGCGTCGCCGAGGCACCGGTGGGCGATGGCGGACAGGGTGTCGCCGCGTCGCACGGTATAGACGCCGTCCGGCGACCCGGCGTCCCGGGCGGTCGGATGCGGGACAGGTGTGCCGCTCGGCCGCGCCGAATGGTCGTCGTTGATGTCGCCGACGGTGGTGCTGGGCGGGGCGGCGTGCGCGGCGCCTGCCGCGGTGGTGACGGCGGTGGCGCCCAGCAGCGCGGCGGTGATGCCCTGCACGGGACCAGGGACGTGCAGCGCCGGCACGCCGCTGAGACAACGGGCCACCGCGCTGTAGGCGCGCAGGAGGATGGTGGTGAATAGCAGCAGCCACAGGGCCGCCGCTGCGGCGACGGTAAGGGCCAGGAGGAAGTCACTGGTCATGGGTTGGGCGACCCACTGCCGGAAGACGGCCGGTGACGGCAGCGTCGGCGTCCATACGCCGGTGCCAGCAAGGGCGACGGGCACGGTCGCCGTACTCAGGATGGATGTGGTGATCGCGGCGGTGCGCGTCGATCGGCCTGACACCGACCCCTCCTCCCTACGGCTCCCGTCCTGCGGTGTTCACCCGACGGCAGCGTGGCCCGGCGGCGGGTGAGGCGATTGACGGCGACGCTATGGCCGGCGGGGTGCCGGTGGGAGTCGCTGGTGGCTGACAGCACCTCACAACACCTCACACGACCTCACACGCGCAGGTCAGCGCTGTGGGCCGTAGCGGACGGTCAGCCCACGGGCTAGCCGAGGGCTACTTCCCTGGAAGGGCTTCGCGAGCCGGGGGCTGGACAGTGCCGGGATGGGGGACTGGGCGATCAGCTACCGCCGGGCGAGAGCCGCTCGGGGTCGCGGGTGACGCGGAAGACGATGACCTGATGGTCCAAGTTCTGTGCGCGCCCCCGTGGCTCGTGCGTGCGTCAGGGCGGCAGGTCGTACCGGGCGTGACCGTGCCGGATTGACTGCGCACCGCCGGGGTGGCGGCGATATTCCTGGCGACGGAGGCCGTGATCGGGCTGCGTTACCCGAATGGCGACCGAGGACTCCCCTGCTGGGGCCATCAAGAAGGTGGTGGGCGTTACCGGGTGCGGATGGCGGGCTGGCCTGTCAGGGTGGCTGTCGTGAAAGCCGTGTCGGTGGGGAGGATGCCCGCTGCGGCGAGGCGACGGGTGTAGTCCTCCCGTAGGTGGTCGGCCGCGTCGTGGTCGCCGAGGGTGATGAGTGCGCTGACGGCTTGGGTGTGTAGGTCGGCGTTGTACGGGTCGATGCGGATGCCGGCCTGCAGCCATGCCAGGGCCTGACGGGCGTCAGGGCTGGCGCTGGCGAGAGCCGCGTGTGCGTCGATGACGTGCCGGCGGGTGGCCTCGCGGATCGGGTCGAGCCAGGGCCAGGTCCGTCGGGCGGCGAGGTCACCGGGATAGGCGTCGATGACGGCCTTCCAGGTCGTCGCGTCGGTGGCGACGGCGGTGGTGGCGTCGCGGACCGCGTGGTGGAAGTGCCACAGGTCGACGGTGACGGCGGTGGGGTCGAGGCGGTACCGGTCGTCGCTGTGTTCGATGAGGGTCGCCCCTGCCCTGGAGCGGATGGTGGCGCGCAGGTCGCTGAGGGTGGTGTAGAGGCGGCCGGTGAGAGAGCGGCGGGGCAGGCCCGGCCAGATGGCGTCGGTCAGCTGTCGGGTGTCGGCTCCGTCGGGGTGGGCGGCGAGGAACACGAGGACCTGGAGCGCGGCGGTACGCCGGACCTCCACAGGGTGGCCGTCCAGCAGCAGGGTTGGTTCGCCCAGCACGCGCAGCTGAAGGCGTCGTTTGTCGTTGCCGAAGCGGACGGGGTGGTCCTGGGCGGCCTTCCACTGCGGGGACCGGCCTGCCAGGGCAGGGTTGCGCGACGGGCTGGAGGCGCCAGGCTCTGGCAGTGCCGGGTCGGGATGGGCGATGACGGTGAGCAGGTCGGTGGCCGTGACCTGGGTAAGAACGCACATCCGTGGCCCGGCAGACCCGCTGCCGTCCAGGTGGTGGGTGCGCCCGGACGGGTCGACCTGCCATGTCTGGCCGGCCGGCCACCGTGCAAGCACGGCCACCGCGGCGGAGGCGGTGGCCAGACTAGCCAGGGTCTCGGCATTGTCCGTCGCGGACGCAGCATCGACGATAAGGGTTGGTCCGGGTGAGTTGGTGCGCTCCTGCGTGTTCCGGTGTGCCTGGTTTCGTCCGGCCAGGCCATGACCAGGGTGCTTCCCGGAGAAGAACTCTGCTGCCTGGGTGAGGTGGTCGATGACGGCCAGCCCCGGCAGGCGCCGCTCCAGCGATTCGGCGATGGGGCCGAGCAACCCGGCCAGGACGGCTCGGGTGACGACGACGGACACTGCCGGATGATGACGCCCCGCTAGGAGGCTGGTGACGAGCAGGCCTCGCGCCGCGTCCTGCGCCCCGAGCCCGGTGAGACCGACCCCCGCTCGGGCGAAAGCCTCGCCAACGGTTGGCCGGTTGAGCGGCGACGAGCCGGTCGAGGTGGCAACGGGTTCGGTAGGCGGTGGCGTCGAGTCGGCGAGGGCGGCTTGCACGGCCGCCACTGTCGGGGGCAGCGGCGCCAGGTCCGTGTCCTCGCGGCTCGGTGGCCCGGGCGGGTGGGGTCGGTAGGAGCGGCGGCGCCGGAGCCACACGAGCGCCGCCGCGGCGCTGACCTGCTCCGCCACGTCGCGCGGTAGCCAGCCACCGGTGACATTGATTCCCGCGTTGGCCAGGAGGTCGCGGTCTGATGACCTGGGGTTATCCGCGTCGCCGAAGGTTCCTGCCGCTACCGGCTGCGTGGGCGGCGGTGGCGGTGCGGTGATCGCGTGGGAGCTGACACCGAATACGGCGGCGCCGGCGATGCCACCGGCGGTGGCCTGCCAGGGTGTCGGCAGCGGCATGCGCCGCAGCCACGACACGGTCGTGCTCAGGCGGGTCAGCATCCGGATCGTGACCGTGTAGGCGAGCAGGAGCCACACCAGCCAAGCCGCGATGGTCAGCGCGGCGGTGAGGCTCTGCTCGGTCAGCGGGTTCTGCACCCACTCCTGTGCCTGCGCGGCGGTCGGCCACCCTTGTATGGGTGCTCCGACCAGGGACAGCAGCACTATCGGAGGTCCGGCCAGAAGCGTGAGGACGAACAGCAGCGACATCATCTGCCGCGGCCACCGCATGTCACCCGCCTCCACCCGGTGACATGTCCGCCCGAACCGTGCCCGTGGGCGATGCGGTGGGTGTGAGCGGGGCGGGGCGCAGGATTCGGCTCCAGAGCCGAGTAGCCCACCAGGTCGCGACGGCGATGGCGTAGATGACGCCGAGCATGCCGGCGGCCCGTCTACTGACGATCGCCGCACAGATCACCGCCAGCGGGGCGGCGAGAATAAGACGGAACATCAGGGGCGTCACCACTGCCATGACCACGGCGACGCCGAGGAGGAGACCGCCGACGCGGCCGGCGATGTCGATCCACAGGATCCGGTCCGGCCACCGGTCGGCGGTCAGGGAGTACTGGATCAACCCCATGCCGAGGGTTGCGGCGACGATGGATCCGGTCGGCGCGGTCAGCAGCGCCGACCAGCCGCCTGCCGGGGTACGCCACTGCCGGGCGGCGACGACCGCCATCGCCACGGCCATCACCGACACCGGCGCGATCGGCCACAACGCCCACTGCAGGTACGGGCCGACCGGCATACCGAAGTATTGGCTGGTGACCACCGCGTACAGGCCAGCGATCGCCGCGCCGAGGGACACCGCGGCGAGGAT
>NZ_JBNCKT010000158.1:0-9548 GCF_049841675.1 Micromonospora sp. DT4 | reverse complement strand
ACCATCGACATCGCCACCATCAAGATCTGGCTCCGCGACCTCGCCCGCGAAACCTGATCCACAAGACACGGCCTAGCTCCGAGCCGTAGGCATCGCAGAGCATGCGCAGACGACGTGCCCGCTCGCCCAGGTGACTGTCGATAGCGTCACCGTTGTCGGGATCTGCCAGCGGCACCAGCCGATAGGCGAGATAAGCCAGGTCCCACGCACGAGGCCCGGGCGAGGCGGTATCCCAGTCGATGACTCCGGTGAGGCGTCGGTCGGTGAAGACCATGTTGTACGGCGCGAAGTCGTTGTGACAGACGACCGCAGTCGGCTGCCGCACCGGGGACTGCCACACCTCGTCGGCGGTGTCGAAGCCCGCGCTGGCCTGGTGAAGTTGCGCGAGGTGGACGGCCGCATCGGTCAGAACGTCCTGGCTCCAGACCCAGTCTGGCAGTGGGTACTGAGGCATGGTTCCCGGCAGGTACGAGACGTTGTCGCGCCCCCGCTCGTCGGTTCCCAACGGCTGCGGAACCCAGGTGAGGCCGCGCTCACGAAGATGCCCTAGCAGGCGTTGGATCGTCGGGCTCCACGCCCCGGCACCTCGTCGCACGGTGGCACCGACACGTATGGCGCCCCCCATGGTGCCCCCGTGCAGCGTCTCCTCCTGCTCGTTGACCACGTTCGCGCTGGGGTCGCTCATGCCGGACATCCTCGACGGGTGGGGGTGGCGATGCCACCGCGTTCCAGTGCCTCGACTCGCGCCTAATTAGCAGATTGCCGGTAAGAATAATTCGTTAATCCTTGCCCACAAACAGGACATACCGCACGCACATCATAATGACAGTTAATGTGCGTAAGAGATCAGGCTGTTGTACTCACGGGCCTGCCGCCGACGGTCAACGTCATCGCGGCGCCGATGATGATCACCGTCGCGCCTTCTCCCGCGGGCCGTTCATTTCGTCGCGGTGGCCCACTCGGCCGCCGTCGAGGGGCTGTAGTACCGGGTGAAACCGCAGCCCCACGCGATCGGGTCGGCGAGCGGCGCGCCACCCCAGCGGGGCGTGCCGGACACGAGCAAACGGGTGCCGACCTGATAGGCAGGGACATGCTCGGACGTGGTATCGCCCGTCCCGGCCCCCGCGGTGGGCGGCGACATGTCCACCACGGCGGTGCCCCCGTAGCCGCCCTTGAACCAGGTGTGCACCTGGAAGGTCACCGATCGCAGGTCCAGGGGCGGATGGTTGCTGCGCTCGGTTCGTGCCGGTCCGATGCCGGTCACGGTGCCGTCGAAGGCGAAGGGGAGCTCGGCGAGCGTCTGCGGTGAGTACGCCTTGACGCACTGCGCCGCGCCGAAGGCGAGCGGATCGCCCGGCTCGACCCCGGCCGGCAGGTCGGCCGCCGGCGCCGGAGCGACCGGTGTGAACGAGATGATGCCTGACGGCTGTGCCTGCGGCGTCGCGGCCGGCCGGTAGACGCCATACGCGCCCGCCGCAATGATCACCCCGGTCGTTGCCGCCGCCACCATCAGAGTCCGCCGCCTGCGGTGGACCCTGCGCACCGCCGCGGCGGCCACGGCCAGCTCGTCGGGGGCGTCGGCGGCCTCGGCCGCGAACAGTTCGCGCAGCTCGCGCTCGGTCGACTGGTTCATCGGGTCTCCCTCTGTGCGTCGATGTCCGCGGGCCCGCGCAGGCTCGCCAGGGCACGCGAGGCGGTGGCCCGCACCGAGCTCTCGCCGACCCCCATGGCCGCGGCGATCGCCGCGTCGTCCAGGTCGGCGTAGTACCGCAGGACAAGCACTGTGCGGGCGCGCGGGGCGAGCCTGTTCAGCAGCACCCGCATCTGGTCCCGGGCGGCGACTGCGTCGGCCGGGTCGGCCACCGTGGCGCCGGTCTCCTGGCGCAGGTCGGCGGGCCGCTCCGTCGTCCAGCGCCGGCGACGCCAGCTCAGGTGCGCGTTTACCAGCATGCGGCGTACGTAAGCCTCGGGGTCTGTCGCCGCGCGCACCCGCTTCCAGTGCCGGTACGTGTCGGCCAGTACGGTCTGGGCAAGATCCTCCGCTACTTGCCGGTCGCCGCTCAGGACGAACGCCAGGCGCACCAACGACCGGCCGTACCCCGCCACGAAATCCTCGAACGACACGCCCGCTCCCGTCATTGCTCCTCACTCAAGAGACGCATCGGCCGCCGCCCCACGCTGTAACCCTGGCTTGCAGATCTTGAACAGATTCCGCCGACGGGGTTCCTAGCTGTGCCCGTACGCCTGCCGGGCCTCGGCCACCTCGGCGGCCTGGCGCTGTCGCCACCGACGCTGCGCGTCGCGGTTGCAGGCGCGGCAGACCCGGCGGTACGTGCCGGTGACCGGGTCGATCTCCCGGTCGTGGCCGTTGCGGCAGCGCGGGTGGCGCTCGCGGGAGCGGCAGTTCTCGGCGTGCGTGACCTGGCGCAGGTGGGTGGGTTCGATGCAGTCGGGGACGCCGCAGACGTGGTCGACCTCCAGGTCGGGGTCGTAGTCGCCGACGAGGACGGCGTACGCGGCGATATGCGCCCACGCGCGCCCAGCCACCTTCTGGTGGACGCCACGCTCGGAGCCGTAGCCGGTGACGATGAGGCAGCCGGTCTCGGCTCGTGTGGAGCGCGCGAGCAGGTACTCCCGCAGGCTGTCGGGGGTGAAGTGGCGGGACAGCCCGTGGACGCCGGAGAGCATGTGGCGCAGCGTACGAGGTCCAGACGCCGCGGCTACCGGGGGAGGGTGGCGGCCTCGTCGGGTAGGTCGACGTCGGTGTCGTCGGCGACGTCGGCGCAGTCGACCAGCCGCACGGCCGGGCCGTGGGCGCGCAGGTAGTCGCGTGCGCCCCGGTCGTGAAGATGTCCGGCGGGGTCGAGTGGGCGCTGCACTGCTGCGTCGTGCTCACCACCAGCAGCAGGCCGGTCCCGGCCGCCCGGCTCGCGGAGCTGCACGACGTCTCCGGCAGTTACCTCGCCAAGCAGCTCCAGTCGCTGGCCCGCGCCGGGCTCATCTACTCCGTGCAGGGCAAATCCGGTGGCTACGCGCTGACCCGCGCGCCCGAGACGATCAGCGTGCTGGACGTGGTCCACGCCGTCGACGAGCCGGGTCCCGCCTTCGTGTGCACCGAGATCCGCCAGCGCGGCCCGCTGGCCACCCCGCCCAGCGAGTGCACCGGCGCGTGCCCGATCGCCCGCGCCATGTGGGCAGCCGAGACGGCGTGGCGCGACGCTCTCGCTGGCTTCACGATCGCCGACCTCGCCCGCGACGTGGACGTCGACTCCGGCCCCGAGGCCCTCGCCACCGTCCGTGCCTGGCTCACCGGCGACCCCGCCGGCTGACCGCCTCAGCCGGCGATGCCGACCGGCCACACCCAGACCAACCAGCGTGGCGTACCTCAGCCGGCGTGGCGTACCTCGGTGTCCCAGATCTGCGCCCACGGACGCCGCAGCCCTCGGCACACGTAGATCGGGCCGCCGTTCTCGTCGTTGGCCACCTCGACCCGCTGATCCACCCGCCCGGCGAGCACGCACTGCTCGAACCAACCGTTCAGCGCGTCGGGGCGCTCCCAGCCGACCGCGATGACCACGTCCGCGTCGGCGGGCGGCCGACCGAATTCGACCATGCTGTTGTGCCCGGAGTACGCCCGGGGCAGCCCCCGGTCCGGTCCGTAGCGCGCGACCGCCCCGGCCTCGCCGTAGTTGCCGGTCAGGATGACCGCCCGCGCGCGCTCCGACGCCGGCAGGCCACGGTGGACGGCGGCGAGTGAGTCGGCGAACGCCGGCCAGCCAATGGTCTCCCCGGCGTCGTAGTTGACGTCGACCACGAAGGCGGGCAGCCGGTCGGCCGGTAGCACCGGCAACAGCAGCACGACGCTGGGCAGCAGGAACAGCGCCGCGCCGGCCGGCGCAGCAACGCGACGAGACCGGCGATCCAGATCGGTACGGCGTACGGGCTGATGATGACGAACTGGAGGGTGAACGCGTCCAGGCGACCGCTGTCGGAGCTGTCCCCGGCGGAGATGGAGGCGGCCACGCCGAGCTGCGGGAAGCCGTGCGCGGCCTGCCAGACCAGGTTCGGCGCGGCCAGCACCAGGGCGATCCCGGCGGCGGCGAGCACCCACTTCGCACGCAGCAGCCGATGCGGTCCCGTGAGCACCACCCCGGCGATCAGGCCCAGGGCCAGCAGCGCGGGCAGCAGCTTGTTGAGCATGCCGACCCCGAGTACCAGTCCGAGCGGGAGCGCCCACCGGGTGTCGCCGGTGCGCAGCAACCGCACCGCGCACCACGCCACGCCGAGCCAGACCAGCAGGTCGACGGTCGTGGTGCTGAGCAGGTGCCCGCCGGCGAGGACGATGCCGGACAGCGCGGCCAGCACCGCGGCGAAAGTCTGCCCACCCGGGCCGCCGCCCAGCTCGCGGGCGATGGCGGCGACCAGCAGGAAGTACAGCTCGTCGCGGTGGTAGCCGTACCGCCCGGCGAACAGGAGCAGCGTCATGCGCGTGGGTGCCCGCAAAGCCTCCAGGTGCACGCGCTCCGAGCAGGTGCGAAAATCAGTTTTGCAACTCGGACCGAGAGGACGACATGCGATACCGCACTCTGGGCGCCACCGGCACGGTGGTGTCGACCCTCTGTCTGGGCACGATGACCTTCGGCGCGGAGACCGACGAGGAGGGCAGCTTCGCCCAGCTCGACCGGTTCGTCGAGGCCGGCGGCACGTTCCTCGACACCGCCGACGTCTACTCCAGGGGCGTCTCCGAGGAGATCGTCGGTCGCTGGTTGCGGGCCAGGCCCGACGTGCGTGACCGGCTCGTCATCGCCACCAAGGGCCGGTTCCCGATGGGCCCCGGGGCGAACGACGCCGGCCTGTCGCGGGTGCACCTCACCCGTGCCCTGGACGCGAGCCTGCGGCGTCTCGGTGTCGAGGCCGTCGACCTCTACCAGGCGCACGCGTGGGACCCGCTGACCCCGCTGCCCGAGACGCTGCGCTTCTTCGACGACGCGGTCCGCGCCGGCAAGATCCGCTACGCGGGGGTCAGCAACTTCACCGGCTGGCAGTTGCAGAAGGCCGCTCTGCTCACCCAGCACCTCAACCTCACCCCGATCGTGACCCTGCAACCGCAGTACAACCTGCTGGCTCGGGAGATCGAGTTCGAGCTGGTGCCGGTCTGCGAGAACGAGGGCATCGGCATCCTGCCGTGGTCGCCGCTGGGCGGGGGCTGGCTGACCGGCAAGTACCGGCGCGACTCCACGCCCACCGGGGCCACCCGGCTCGGTGAGAACCCGCAGCGCGGGGTCGAGGCGTACGCGGGTCGCAACGCGCAGGAGCGCACCTGGCGGGTGCTCGACGCGGTACGCCAGGTCGCGGGGGAACACGGCGCTTCCATGTCGGCGGTGTCGCTGGCCTGGCTGGCGGCCCGACCGGCGGTCACCTCGGTGATCCTGGGCGCGCGGACCACCGAGCAGCTCGACGACAACCTGACCGCCGCCGACCTCGTCCTGAACGCGGAGCAGATGCGGCTGCTGGACGAGGCGAGCGCGCCGCCGGTCGGCGACTACCCGTACGGCGGGGCCGGGGTCCGTCAGCGCGGCCGTGACCTGCCGACCGGCTCATGACGTCATTTCCCGAGCCCACCATCCCGACCGGCAGCCGCACGGAGGTCTTCCTACGCTACCTGGACTACTTCCGCGAGTCCATGGTCGCCAAGGTGTCGGCGCTGGACGAGTCGGAGCTGCGGCGCAGCCGGCTGCCGTCCGGGTGGACCCCCCTGGAGCTGCTCACCCACCTGCGCCACGTCGAGCTGCGCTGGATCGAGTGGGGCTTCGAAGGCCGGACCGTCGCCGAGCCGTGGGGCGACCGTCGCGACGACCGCTGGTACGTCGCCCCCGACGAGACCCGCGACGACCTGGTGGCGGCGTTGCGGGCGCAGGGCGCGCACACGTCCGCCGTGGTGTCCGCGCACGACCTGGCCGAGATCGGTGCGCCGGGCCCGCGCTGGAACGGCGCGGACCCGGCGTCGCTGGAACGGGTGCTGTTCCACCTGGTGCAGGAGTACGCCCGTCACCTCGGCCACCTCGACGTGGTCACCGAGCTGGCAGGAGACCCGACCGGGGAGTGAGGCCGCCGGCCCGATAATGGGCCGATGCCGCTGCTCGTCACCCCCGCCCTGCCTCCCGGAAGTCTCGCCGCCCAGGAGCAACCCCACCTTCGGGTACGCCCCGGGTTGGCGCTGCGGCCGTGGCGTGACGAGGACGCCCCGGTCGTGCGCGCCGCCTTCGACTGCCCGACGATCCAGCGGTGGCATGTCCGCCGTCTCGACAGCGACGACGAGGCGCGGGCGTGGACGGCGCAGTGGGCGGTCCACTGGCGTGCCGAGACGGCCGTGAGCTGGGCGATCGTCGAGGACGACGACCGGCCGGTCGGCCAGACGGGATTGCGGGACGTGCTGCTGAGCGAGGGGTCGGCGCAGGTGTCGTACTGGCTGCTGCCCGACGCGCGCGGTCGGGGGCTCGCCACCGAGGCGCTGGGGGCGTTGACGCTGTGGAGCTTCACGCAGGCGGGGTTGCACCGGTTGGAGCTGAACCACTCGACGGCCAACGCGGCGTCGTGCCGGGTCGCCACGCGGGGCGGCTTCGCCGTAGAGGGTGTGGCGCGCCAGTCGATGCGGCACGCCGACGGCTGGCACGACATGCACCAGCACGCGCGACTGCGCACCGACGGGCCGATCTGCTCAGCGGGGCTGCGCCCAGCCGACGAAACGCGGGGTCAGGTCGGGTAGCGCCACATCCGGGTTGAGCGCGGCGAGTTCGACCTCGGCCTCCTTCTGGACCGCCGCGAGGTGGGTCAACAGACCCGGACGGTCCTCGCGGTACTGGCCGAGCAGACGCAGCTTCGCGGTCGAACAGGGCCAGAGGATGCCGCAGACCGGGCAACGCCACGACGGGCGCAACGGGGAGTGCGTGCGTCTCCTGGCCTTTTCCTCGATGTGCGGCACGGCTGTCGTCCTCCTCATCGGCTGGTGGAAGCGGGGGCCGCTTCTGGTGGCGGAAACGGCCCCCGCTGCGAACGCGTCCGCCGGGTTCGGGTCCCTGCCGGCCGCGCCGTCGATACCCCACTTTGCCGGGAGTCTCTGGACAACCACACAGCGTTACGCAGTCTCCTTGGCGCAGCCCATTTGCTCCCACGGAGGAACGGCATGAACCACGCCTTTGTCGCAGCGCTCGCCGAGGCGGGCCACACGGCCGAGAGCCTCGCCGACCGGATCGGTGTGCACCCGAAGACCGTCGCCCGATGGGCGAACCCGGGCCACGTTCCCCAGAGTCGACACCGGGCTGACGCCGTCCGGCCCGACCATCCGGACGCGACACTCCTGTTGCGCGAGTACATGACGGAGATGGTGGTGCGCTACCACCGCCGCCCGGCTCGACCCGGCGAGGTCGACGCCGCGCTGGCCGAGATGCCCAGCGACGACCTGGCGTACCCGAGTGGTGTGCTCCTGCTCGCCCACCGCGGCACGGATCTGGCCGGCTGCGCCGGGTTGCGCTGGCACCGGGACTGGGCCGAGCTGACCCGGGTGTTCGTCCGGCCCGCGCACCGAGGCATGGGCGGAGGGGCCGCCCTGCTCGCCGCCGTCGAGGCGCGTGCCCTGGCCGCCGGAGCGGACCGGATTCGCCTGGACACCCGCGCCGACCTGGTCGAGGCCCGCGCGCTGTACGCCCGGCACGGCTACGCCGAGATCCCCGCGTACACGCACGGCCCGTACGCGGAGCACTGGTTCGAGAAGGAGTTGACGGCCGGCTCGGAAGGCGCTAAATAAGAAGAGGAAGTTGAGTCACCTCGACTCAACTATCACCTTTGGCCAGGAGAACCGAGGAGGCATGACCATGTTGATGCGTACCGACCCGTTCCGCGAGGTGGACCGGCTTGCCGAGCAGTTCTTCGGTACGGCAGCCCGTCCGGCGACGATGCAGCTCGACGCCTACCGCGACGGAGACTTCTTCTACGCCGCGTTCGACCTGCCCGGCGTCGACCCCGACACCATCGACTGCACCGTCGAGCGCAACGTCCTGACCGTCCGTGCCGAGCGCCGCCGACCCGCCGGCGACGGTATCGAGCTGGTCGCCGCTGAACGTCCGATGGGCACCTTCACCCGACGACTGTTCCTCGGTGACACCCTCGACACCGACAAGCTGGAGGCGGGCTACGAGCACGGGGTGCTGACGCTGCGCATCCCTGTCGCCGAGCGGGCCAAGCCCCGCCGGGTCACCATCACCGCCAACGGCAACGGCCGACGGCCGATCAACGCCTGAAACGCAGCCTTCGACGGCCGGCGCCCGCACCGAGGGCGCCGGCCGTCGGCGTGCGGTATCAGCGCGTCGGCGCGCCTGCGTGGCAATCCCATCCGCTGCTGAGAACCTTTTTCACATGGTGTCCTCCGACGCGCCCCTGCTCACCCGCCCCACCGCCCGACCGGCCCTGCCCAGCGCGCCGATGGACGTCACCGAGGCGTGGCTGCGCAACCGTCGGCTCTCCGAGCACACCCGCGACGCCTACCGGCGCGACGTCAGCGCGTTCCTCGGCTGGTGCGCCGGCCACGACCTGGACCCGCTGCGGGCCACGTTCCTGCACGTCAACGAGTACGCCCGCACGCTGGAGTCCACACTCGCGGCCCGCAGTGGCCGACCGTTGACCCCGGCGACCGTCGCACGCCGGCTGTCCGCCCTGTCGAGCTGGTACGACTTCCTCGTCAAGCTCGGTGGCGTGCCGGCCAACCCGGTCTCCGGCGCGGACCGGCCCCGCGTCGACCGGGACCACTCCGCCACCATCGGGCTCACGCCTGAGGAGGTGGACGCCCTGCTCACCGCCGCCGACGCCGAGACCGGCCCGACGGCGGCCCGTAACCGCGCGGCGATCGCGCTCCTGGCCGACCTGGGCCTGCGGGTCGGCGAGCTGGTCTCGTTGGACCTGACCGACCTCGGCGCCGAACGCGGGCACCGCAGCGTGCGTTTCGTCGGCAAGGGCGGCAAGCAGCGCCGTCGCGCCCTCACCCCCGGCACCGCGTACGCCGTCGACGCGTACCTGGCCCAGCGGGCCGCCGCCACCGGGGTGCCGGTGACGCAGCTGACCGGGCCGCTGCTGGTCACCGCCAGCGGCGCACGGCTCGACCGGCACTCGGTGTTCCGGATGGTCCGCCGCCTCGCCCGGGCCGCCGGCATTCCGGCCTGGGCGCGATTGTCCCCGCACTCGCTGCGACACGCGTTCGCCACCACCGCCCGCTCCGAGGGCGTACCCCTCGAAGACGTGCAGGACGCCATGGGGCACGCCGACCCGCGCACCACCCGCCGCTACGACCGGGACCGCCACAACCTCGACCGCGACCCGGCGTACGCGGTGTGGGCGGCCCGGTCGCGCCGGCGCGCCTGACCCCATGGTGTGGCCGGCGTGGATGAGACACGCGCCGCGGGCCAGGCATCAGAGCGGATTCTTATTGACCCGTAACCCAAATGGTTTGTGATCGTTTGGGGTGTATGGGCGTTACGGTGCGGGACGCGCGTCGGCTT
>NZ_JBNCKT010000157.1:0-9858 GCF_049841675.1 Micromonospora sp. DT4 | reverse complement strand
AGCCGACGCGCGTCCCGCACCGTAACGCCCATACACCCCAAACGATCACAAACCATTTGGGTTACGGGTCAATAACTGGACTGGGCACGCTCCGGGGACACCCTCTGCGTGTGGAAGCTCGATCGGCTCGGTCGCTCGGTCAAGGACGTGCTGACCATCGCTGACGATCCCCTCTTGGTCAGAATGGAAGGCTGAGGCGGAGAGTGCCTGACCAGCCGCTCAGACCGACGCAGAAGCCCCGGCTCACCACCGGGGCTTCCTGCTGTTACTGGGCCGCGTACGCGGTCATGAAGCGTTCGGTCAGCTACCGATGCCGGCCTCGGCCAGAGCGCTCTTGACCTGCACGATCGAGGGGTTGGTCAGCACGATCTCGTCTCCGCCGCCGGTGGGAACTATGCGGATCGTCGGCACCGTCTGGTTGCCGCCGTTGACGCTCATCACGAAGTCCGCGGCCTTCGGGTCCTGCTCGATGTCGACCACCTCATACCCGACGCCTTCCCGGTCGAGCTGCGATTTCAGCCGGTGGCAGTAGCCGCACCAGGGAGTGGAGTACATCGTTAGCATGATCTGATCCTCCGGCTGCTCCGGCCGACGGCTTGCCGATCAAGCCGAGGCTGTCCGCTACAACACCCGGGGGAGCTGAGATGATTCCTGGTTGTGGGGGTTCATTCAGCGTCGGAAGGCGTACTCGCCGGGCTGGACCCGGAGCAGCGCTCCGCGGTGACCGCACCCGCCGGCCCGGTCTGCATCCTGGCCGGGGCCGGCACCGGCAAGACCCGCGCGATCACCTCCAGGATCGCCCACCGGGCGCTCTCCGGCGAGATCTCGCCCCGGCACGTGCTCGCTGTCACCTTCACCGCCCGCGCCGCCGCCGAGATGCGACACCGTCTCACTCTGCTCGGGGCGCACGGTGTCCAGGCGCGGACATTTCACGCCGCCGCGCTGCGCCAGGTGCGCTACTTCGCCCCCCGCCTGCTGGCCGGCCGTGCCATGCCCGAACTGTTGGACAGCAAGGTGCGGCTGGTCACTCTCGCCGCCGCCCGGGTCGGTCTGCGTACCGACCGGGCCGCCGCGCGGGACTTGGCCGGCGAGATCGAGTGGGCCAAGTCGTCGCTGGTCGAGCCAGGGGACTACGTCGTAGCGGCGGCCCGCGCGCTGCGTGACACGCCACACGAGCCGGCGAAGGTCGCCGAGGTGTTCACCGCGTACGAGCAGCTCAAGCGCTCCAACGGGGTGATCGACTTCGAGGACATGCTGCGGGCCGCGGTGTGGGGCATCGAGGAGCACCCGGACGTCGCCGAGCAGGTCCGTGGCCAGTACCGGCACTTCGTGGTCGACGAGTACCAGGACGTCAACCCGCTCCAGCAGCGGTTGCTGGACGCCTGGCTGGGCGGCCGCACCGATCTGACGGTGGTCGGCGACGCCAGCCAGACCATCTACTCGTTCACCGGGGCGACGTCGGCATATCTGGTCGACTTCCCGCGCCGGCACCGCAATGCCACGGTGGTCCGGCTGGTCCGGGACTACCGCTCCACCCCGCAGGTCGTCGGGCTCGCCAACGCCGTGATCTCCCAGGCTCGCGGCACCGAGGCGCGGCTGCGACTGGAGTTGAGCGGACAACGCCCTCCGGGCCCGGAACCCGACCTGCGGATCTTCACCGACGAGCCGGCCGAGGCGAACGCGGTGGCCGCGCGCTGCCGGTCGCTGATCGACGCGGGAACCCCGGCGAAGGAGATCGCCGTGCTGTTCCGGACCAACGCGCAGTCCGAGGCGTACGAGAAGGCGCTGACCGAGGCCGCCGTGCCGTACGTGGTGCAGGGCGCGGAGCGGTTCTTCGAGCGGACCGAGGTGCGCCAGGCGATGGTCGCCCTGCGGTCGGCCACCCGCTCGATTCCCGGGGAGACCCCATTGCCGACCGCAGTGGTCGAGGCGCTCACCGCAGTGGGCTGGGCGCCGGACGCGCCCCCGGCCGGCGGCGCCGCCCGCGAGCGCTGGGAAGCGCTGGCCGCGCTGGTCCAGCTCGCCGAGGAGTACGCCGCCACGCCCGAAGTGGTGCCGATCGGCGAGGCCGCGTCGGTGGAGCGCCCGGTCACCCTCACCGACTTCACCGAGGAGCTGGCCCGCCGGGCCGCCCAGCAGCACGTGCCGACGGTGGACGGGGTCACGCTGGCGTCGCTGCACTCGGCCAAGGGGCTGGAGTGGGACGCCGTCTTCCTGGTCGGCCTCGCCGAGGGCACCCTGCCCACCACGTACGCCAAGACGGTCGAGCAGGTGGAGGAGGAGCGCCGGCTGCTCTACGTCGGGATCACCCGGGCCCGGCAGTGGCTCTGGCTGTCGTACGCCGCCGCGCGCTCGCCGGGCGGGCGGGCCCGGCGGCCCTCGCGGTTCCTGCCCCAGCTCGACCGCTCCGGTGGCGCCGAGCGGGCCGGTGCCTCCACCGGTCCCGCGCGCCGTCCCGAACGGCGTCGGACGCAGATCGTGTCCTGCCGGATCTGCGGCGCCACCCTGCTCGCCGGCCCGGACCGGAAGCTCGGTCGCTGCCCCACCTGCCCGTCCGACATCGACGACGAGCTGCACGAACGCCTGCGCGAGTGGCGGCAGCGGGTGGCCGGCGCGCAGAAGGTCCCGGCGTACGTGGTGTTCACCGACGCCACGTTGACCGCGCTGGCCGAGCGACGGCCCGGGCGGCCGGAGGAGTTGATCGCCATCGCCGGCATCGGTCCTCGCAAACTGGGCCTCTACGGGGAGTCGGTGCTGGCGCTCGTGGGGGGCGCGGGGGTGGACGACGTCTGCCCGGAGAAAACTTTCGAAATCTCGTCGTAAATTCGTTTGCCCTCGCCCCCGGGCGAGGAATAGCCTCAGAACACACCACGCGAGCGGCGCCATTCCGGCTGCTCACGGGGGTTGGTCCAGTCGATTCGAGGAACGTGAGGGAGGTGGCACCGTGGAGATCTTCACCTATGAGCGTCTGACGGCAATGCCGTCTGTCCACGCTCCGCTGTCGGCTGTCCGGGTGGCCCTCGCGGCCGCACGACCGTCGGTTCCGCAGGTGCACCAGGTTCAGGCCGAGCTGAACCTGACCGTTGCGCCGAATGCCGGAGTCGAGGGGACCAGTGGCATCACGGGCATGGGCATCGATGGCGCCAAGAAGCGCACGGATGTCTGCGGCGTTCCACCTCGAGGTAGACCGGTCTGATCCTCAGACACCGGCTCACCTTGAGGCCGCGGAACCCGCTACCGGGATCCGCGGCCTCAGTTTTTTGCCCCGCCGAAGTACGTCGGAATGCGATCCACGAGATCGAAGTGAGAGAGAGGTGACCGGGAGATGAGTCTGGCGTTGGCCCCCCTCGATGTGAGCGTCGAGCTGGAGGCGAACCTGCCCTGCCGGAAGTTCGACCCCGACCTGTGGTTCTCCGACTCGCCCGCCGAGCTCGAGCTGGCCAAGTCGCTCTGCGGGGACTGCCCGCTGCGCGTCGAGTGCCTGGCCGGAGCGGTGGAGCGAGCGGAGCCGTGGGGCGTCTGGGGCGGCGAGATCTTCGAGCGTGGCGCGGTCGTTCCGCGCAAGCGGCCCCGTGGCCGTCCGCGCAAGGAGGACGTCGCTCGTGACGTCGCGCTCCGGGTCGAGGCCGAGGCGCGCCTGGCGGCCAGTGGGCTGTCCGAGGTGCGTGGCGCGGTCCGGCTGGCGGCCTGACATGTTCCCGACCCGTTCCAACTACGCCGGTGCCACATCGGCAGTGAGTGAGAAGACGATGTTGAACGTTCCGAGTGGTGCCTTCGAGATGCAACTACTCCACGAAGCGTTGACCAGGGCTCGAATGCGCCGGCCTCAGGCCGGTCGTACCACCACGAGCACTGAGGCAACCCGTTCCGCCCGTACCGTCGCCATGAACAGCCGCAAGCAGTCGGCGCGCGACCTGGGCGTTCTCTAGTACCACCCCACGCAGAAGGGCGGGTGCCGACCGGCACCCGCCCTTCCTCACATCCTCAGGCGACCGGCGCGAAGCCGGGCAGCCAGCGTTCCAGGATGCTCCGGTACGGGGCCTTGGCCTCCAACTGGCAGAGCACCCCGATCGAACCGAGCGTCACCCGGTGGATGAGCAGGTACGACGGTGGCAGGTTGAGCTGCCGGCTCAACTGGTAGGTGGGGGATCGGGGGCTGGCCAGCCGCGCCGCCTCGGCCCGTAGCCAGGCCCGGCTGAACCGGAACCCATCGGCGGCGATGGGCTCCAGCATCGGGCGGAGGAAGTCGAGGACTCCCTCGGCGTCGATCTCGTCGTTGGCGCCGATGAACCCCTCGTCCCGGAGCCCTGCCACCACCCCGTCCGCGTGGCCGCGCAGGGCCCGCCCGGCGATGCGGCCGATCGGCTCCGGAGTGCCCTCCGGCATCCGGGCCACCGCACCGAAGTCGATCACGCCGAGCCGGCCGTCGGGCAGCAGCCGGAAGTTGCCCGGGTGCGGGTCGGCGTGCAGCAGACCCGCCCGCTGCGGCGCGGACAGGTGCAGTGTGGCCATCAGCCGACCGGCCTCGTCCCGCTGCTCCTCGGTGCCCTCGCGGATGATGTCGGCCAGCGGGGTGCCCGTCACCCACTCGGTGACCAGGACCCGGGGCGACGCGGAGACGACCTCCGGAATGAAGATCTCGTCGTCGTCGGCGTACGCGGCGGCGAAGGTGCGCTGCGACTCGGCCTCCAGCTCGTAGTCCAGCTCCTCGGTGATCCGCTCGCGCAACTCGACGAGGAGCGGCTTCACATCGAGGCCGGGCTGGATGGCGCGGAACATCCCGCCCAGCCGGGAGAGCTGCTTGAGGTCGGCGAGCAGGGCGTCACCGGCGCCCGGATACTGGATCTTGACCGCCACGTCGCGGCTGTTCGGCTCGCCCGACGGGCCGTACCCCGGCTCCCGCCACCGTGCCCGGTGCACCTGCCCGATGCTCGCCGCGGCGGCCGGGGTGTCGTTGAATTCGACGAACCGGTCGCGCCAGTCCGGGCCGAGCTGCTCGGCCAGCACCTTGTGTACGCTCGCGGCCGGCAACGGCGGCGCGGCCTCCTGGAGCTTGGTCAGCGCCTGCCGGTAGGGCGCGGCGATCTCCTCCGGCAGGGCCGCCTCGAAGACCGACAACGCCTGGCCGAACTTCATCGCCCCGCCCTTGAGCTGCCCCAACACGCTGAACAGTTGCTCGGCGGTGCGCTGCTGGATCTCTGCCGAGATGACGTCGGAGGCGAGCCCGGTGACGCGCTTACCCATGCCGAGGACGGTCCGGCCGGCGAAGCCGAGCGGCAGAGCGGCGAGCTTGGCGGTCCGGGACACGGCCCGGCGCGGGATGTCGGTCACTTCGTCATTGTTACCGACCGGAGGGCTCCGCTGCTGCTGTGCGGCCGGGCTGGTGCGCACACCCGGCTTCGCGAACACTCACACGCGGGGTGCGGCGGCCAACCCCGGCGACGGAACCGGCCCGCGCCGGAGATCTCCATGGCACCCCCCAGCGTCTCGGGTTGGCCGCCGTCGAGGTGCGCCAGGGCCTCCGCCACCGCGTACCCGACCGCCGCGAACACGGTGCCGGTCGCGCCGGCGGCCACCGGCTGCGCCGACGCCAGTTGGGCGGCGAGCCCCGGCCAGGCCGGGTCGCGGTCCGCTCGGTGCAGCTCGACGCAGCGCAGACATGGCCCGGCGGGTGGACGCACCAACGGCCCGATCACCGGTAC
This sequence comes from Micromonospora sp. DT4, assembly GCF_049841675.1. Lineage (NCBI taxonomy): Bacteria > Bacillati > Actinomycetota > Actinomycetes > Micromonosporales > Micromonosporaceae > Micromonospora > Micromonospora sp. DT4. Next base: position 4,156 of record NZ_JBNCKT010000157.1, on the reverse strand, counting down.
GCCCTCGCGGAGGGTCACCACCAGGTGCGGTTGACGACGCTGGGCCAGGCCGGCGGCGAGCAGCGCGGGTGGACGGTCCGCGCCGAACTGGATCACCAGGTCCACCCGGGCGGCCCGGACCGGGTGGGTGCCGGTGCCGGGCGCGACACGGTCGACCGCCGTCCGGATCGCCGGGGCCAGCGGCCGACCCAGCTCCGCGGCGGTAATGCCCGTCCCGATCAGGTCGATCGGTCGTACCAGGCCGCTGAGGTGCGGGATCACCTGTCCGACGCCGGCCTGGGCCAGCGCCACCGCCAGCGGCGCGCCGAGGGCTCCGGCGCCGGTGAGCAGCACCCGCGCGGCCCGCCGGCGACGCAGGACCTGGGCCGGGGTGCCGGGAAGCCGGGCCGCGACCAGGGCCAACGCTCCGGCCTCGGCGGCGAGCCGGGCCCGGACCGGCCCGGCCAGGTCGCGTGGGAGCAGGGTGTGCGCCGGCACCAACAGGCCCGCCGCGCGCAGGGCGTCCAGCAGCGTACGCGCATCGTCGGCGGCCACCTGGGCGGCGCTGGCCTCGGCCAGCACGTCCCGCTCGCTGCGGCTGCCGTCCAGCAGATCGAGCAGGTGAGCGGTACGCGGGTTGGCCAACTCGACCAGCGCGGCGGGCCCGGGGCCCAGGCCGATCTGCAGCGTGTGCCGATCCCGCCAGAGCCGGCTGAGGCCGGGGAGGAGCGCGGGGCGAGGCAGCGGGGTACGACTCATAGTGACGAATAGTGACCGCATCCCTGCGCTGGGTCGACCGTTGTCCACAGGCGGCTAGTGCCGTATCCAGCCTTGTCCACAGGATCTGCCGGGTTATCCACAGGCTTCGGCGTGTGCTGTCGGCCACCCGACAGGCCGGTCTACGTCCTGGACGGCAACGGGGGCGGGGGGGGGGGGGGGGGGGGGCCGCCCCCCCCCCCCCCCCCCCGTCCAGCCGGCAGACAGGTCAGTCCAGCGCGGCGCGCCAACTCCAGGACGTACGCCGCTCCCGACCCGGCAACTCGCCACGACCGGTCATCCACAGCAGCACGTCGTGCGCGTCGCCGGGCGGGGCGTCCGGGAAGAGCCGCCGTAGCACCAGCGCGCTCAGCCATTGCGGCGGCCGCCACGGCACACCGAGGCCGATGGTGATGTCGTGAGTGTGCAGGACCGTCTCGGCCACCCCCATGGCGGCGAAGCCGGCCGGGTCGCAGGGGCCGAAGTGCCAGGCCCGCGCGGTCGGTTCGGCGGCGTCGACGGCGACCGCGAGCAGCCCGGCGCAGGCACGCACCACGTCGAGCACCCGCTCCGGGCTCGCCGTGGGGGAGACCTGCAGGTCGTACGGGAGGTAGGCGTCCGTCGCGAGACCGGTGACCTGGCCGGCGTACGCGAGCAGGTCGTGCGCGACGTGCGCGGCGGTGGTCCAGCAGCTCCACCTCAACGTGCCGGCGGGAATTGACCAGTCGCGGGCGCGGTGCGGCGTGAGCACCCTGATCATCTCGTCGGCCGCGTCCCGTACGTCGGCGCTGGTTACCGGGGACAATCCTCGCTCCTTCGCTCAGGACCGTGACAGGTCGATGCGTGCAAGAATCCATCCTCGCGCACGGGAGAGGCGAACAGCATGTTGCCCAACCTGGTGGTGGACACGACGGTACTGCCGCCGCCTGAACGGTTCGAGTTCTGGTACGCCCTGGTCGCCCAGGAGACCGCGCCCGTGCACATCACCAGCGCACGGCTGGACGACTTCGTCGCGTACGCCCAGGCCATCGACCTCGGCCGGATCCGGTTGGCCTCGCTGCGGTACCCCTCGCTGCACGCCACCCGGCCCGCAGGACTGGCCCGCAGAACCGAGACGGACATCTACCAGTTCACGCTGCCACTGACGGGCCGCAGCACCCTGGTCCAGGACCGCACCGAGACCACGCTCGTCGCCGCCAGCCACTTCACCCTGCTGGACACCGCGCGTCCGCACATCGCCCAGCACCGGGCGGACGGCTCCGGTCTCGCCACCACGATCACCGTGCAGATTCCCTACGCGGCGCTGCCGTTGCCGCCGGACCGACTCCGCCGTCTGCTGGCCACACCGATGCCGGCACACCTCGGCGTCGGTGGACTGCTGGTCCAGCATCTGCGGAGCATCGCGGCGCACCCGGAGCAGTACGAGCCCAACCAGGCCGGGATGCTGGGCGGCGTGGCGCTGGACCTGCTCACCGCCACGCTCGCCCAACGCCTCGACATCGAGGGCGCCCTGTCGCCGGAGGCACGGCACACCGCGCTACGCGTCCGCGTCGTCGACTTCGTCGAACGTCACCTCGACAACGCCGAAATCAGCCCCCGTACCGTCGCCGCCGCCCACCACATCTCCCTGCGGTCCCTACACCGCCTGTTCGAAGGCGAGGCGACGACGCCCGCCGAACTCATCCGGGCCAAGCGTCTGGAGCGGTGCCGACGAGACCTGTGCAACCCGCTGTACGCGCGGCAGCCGGCCCACCTCATCGCCGCCCGGTGGGGTTTCGCGGACAAAGCGCACTTCAGCCGCCTCTTTTGTGCGCGCTACGGACGTTCACCGCAGGCGTACCGGGCGGCCGTCGCACCGCCGGGGGACTGACGACCCACCCGCCGTGCGCGGGACGGGCCGCTACCGCCGCCGGTGGTCGGTCGGGTCGTCTGCGACGAAGTCACGGACGGCGGCGCGGATCATCTCCCCGTACGGGTCGATCGGTAGCCGCGCCAGGTGCTCGCGGGCCCCGGCGAGGTACTCCCATGCCTGGCCGGCGTTGCCGAGTCGCCGGTGGCAGTCGGCGAGGTTGAGATAAAGCGACGGCAGGAACGCCCGCACCCGCAGCGAGGACAGGTGCCGCTGGGCGCGTTCGTCGGTCAGCTCGGACACGGAGGCCAGGGCGCGTTCGTCCCAGCGCAGTTCCGCATCGAGGGTGTCCTGAAGGTCGGCGAGGTGGTGGGCCAGGGTGCAGCGGTGCAGGGCGTCACCGCAGGGGCCGATCTCGTCCCACAGCGCGGTGAGCAGCTCACGGGCCTCGGCGGTCGCGCCGGTCTGGCCGAGCTGCACCGCTTCGACGATCCGGGTCATGGTCGGGTCGGGTGCGGACTGGTCGTTCATGGCGGCGATGCTCGGGCCTCGACCGGGTCGAGGGTCAACGGGACTTCCCCCGACTTCCAGTACATCCAACTGTTCATGCTGCCGATGTACCTGTTCGCGACGACGTTCTATCCCCTGTCGGTCTCTCCGGAGGCGGTGCGGCCCTTCATCCAGGCACTGCCGCTCTACCACAGCATCGAGCTCGTTCGGGAGCCGGCGCTGGCCATCTCAGCTGGCACCTGCTGATCGCGGTGGTCTATCTCGTCGCGTTCGGCTCGATCGCGATGTGGGTGGCCACGCGCCGGATGACCCACGCCATGCTGCGGTGAACGGCATAAAGGCTGGACGCGCTGCCGCTCGGGCTTGTACCTCGCAGTCGACCGAGACACCGCCCGAGGAGGTGAGACCCATGAACGCTGGTTCGTTGTGGGTGCTCCCCCTACCGTCACGGTCGGGCGACTGACGCAGGTGTCGCCGGGAGCGCCTTCTCACCAAGGCACTCTCGAAAGGTCCACCCTGTGTCCTCCACTTACCTCGATCCTTCCCGGCATCCCATCGACGTGATCATCGTGGATGAGTACCGGGAGTTGGAGGCGTTGGACAAGCTCGGGAACCCTCAGCCCGCTGGACCGTACCGCCAGGCCCGTGGGCGAACCCCGCAGCAGCAGGCCCGCTACGAGACGCTGACCAGCTCATCCCGGGGCGCCACCGGCGCGACCCCGACGCGGACGGCGCAGCTGCGCAGCCGGTTCGACACCTACCAGGACGCCCACCACCCGACAGGCTGACCTGGACCGCCGAGCGTCAGCAGCGGGCCGACCTGGCCGTCCGAGCTCGACCCCTGGATGACGCAGACGCCGCCCGGCTGGAACAGATCACCACCGAGTACGACCAGATCACCGACCGCTGCGCGGAGCTGGGCGGCGAAATCACCGCCCACGCCGAGATCCCCGGCCACCACAACGCCACGCTCGTCATCGAGGCCGCAGGTATCCACGTCGCTCTACACCGACCTCGCGTTGGACGCGTTGAAGATGGCGATCTGGCGGCGCGAGCATCAGG
>NZ_JBNCKT010000156.1:0-9907 GCF_049841675.1 Micromonospora sp. DT4 | reverse complement strand
ACCGACCCCGCTCGTGACGAACCCGCCACGCCGAAACCCACCCACGATCAGCCACGCGCGGAATGCAGGGCTAGCCCGGCAGTTGGGCGCCGGAGCGCTCGACGTCGGCCTGCGGCTCACCCCCGATGTGGTGCGCCGGCTCGCCTGCGATGCCGCCGTCCTTCCGGCCGTGCTCGGCAGCAGCGGTCAGGTCCTGGATGTCGGCCGGCAACGCCGACTCGTCGCTGGGCCGCTGCGCCGGGCGCTGGTGCTGCGCGACGGCGGCTGTGCCTTCCCGGGCTGCGACCGGCCGCCGCGCTGGTGCGCCGCCCACCACATCCGACACTGGGCCGACGGCGGCTCGACCAGCCTCGACAACTCCGTCCTGCTCTGCGGCCACCACCATCGGCACGTCCACCAGGCCGAGTGGGCGGTGCGGCTGGGCGACGACGGCCACCCGGAGTTCGTGCCGCCGGCCTGGCTCGACCCGGAGCAACTGCCGCGCCGCAACCACTACCACCGAAGGACGTGAGTAGGCGGGTCCGTGGGGGTGTGCCGGTGTCAATGAATGGGGCGGCAACCCACCTGCACGATAAGCCGACAGCTGTCGCTGCCGCAGAGGCGAAATACTGTCGATGCCTCGTCACCACGACCAGGTGCCGGGGCTGGTGTTGGTGACCAGTACGCCGATGCCGTAGTCGCTGATGACAACGGCGGTGTAGCGGTCTTTGTCGTACACGTTGAGTTTGTATTTGTCGCCCTTCTCCGACCACTGCCAGTAGTCGTTCACGCCGGACTGCGGCGAGAAGCTCTGCAGCTGGGACATGGTGGCGGGTGCCAGGCCGTTGACGTCTACGCTCTCGGATCTGCTTCCGCTGATCCGAGGAGTCGAATTTGTCGGCCCGACGTCCAGGATCGCCAGGACCCCGACGTCGAGCGGAAGATCGCATCTTCGCCATCGTGCTCGCCGCACTGACCTTCGCCGCACTGACCTTCGCCGCACTGACCTTCGCCGCACTGACCTTCGCCGCACCGACCTCTGCCGCACCGACCTCTGCCTCACTGACCTCTACCGCACTGACCTTCGCCGCACTGACCTTCGTGGCACTGCCGATCCTCGACGTGGGGCTCCTGGCCCGGGCGCGTGACCTGGCGGCCCACCTGAACAGGGGCGCGTCGGGCGCACCACGATCGGTAGCATCGCCGCCATGGCGACGCGGCTTGTGCAGATCAATATGAAGGCTCGGGACGACTCGGCGCTGGGCGCTTTCTGGGCCGAGGTGCTCGACTGGGAGATGTCCACCGAGGGCCCAGGTGTGACCAACCTCGAACCGAAGGATTTCGTCTATCCCGATCCCGTCGCCGTCTGCATCGACATCGTCGTCTCCGCCGAGCCCAAGACGGTGAAGAACCGCGTGCACGTCGACCTGGCCACGACCTCGGCGGCGCACCAGGCCCAGGTCGTCGCGCGCCTTCGGGACCTTGGCGCGACACCCGTCAACGTCGGTCAGGGTGACGTCCCGTGGACCGTCCTGGCCGACCCGGAGGGCAACGAGTTCTGCGTGCTGGACTGGCACGACTCGACCCAGGACACCGGCCCGATCGCGTCCGTGGTGGTGGACTGCGCGGACCCGGGGGCCATGGCCCGTTTCTGGGGCGAGGCGACGGACTGGACCGTGCACAAGGTGACCGACCAGAGCGCGGTCCTGCGCTCGGCCCGGGGTGTGGGCCCCTACCTGCAGTTTCTGCGTACTCCCGATGTGAAGGCCGGGTGGAACCGCGTCCATCTCGACGTCCGCCCGTACCCGGGGGACGACATGGAGACCGAGGCGGCGCGCCTGCGGGCCCTCGGGGCCACCGCGATCGACCTCGGCGACAGCACGATCCCGTGGAAGGTCTTCGCCGACCCGGAGGGCAACGAGTTCTGTCTCCTCACCCCGCGCTGACCCGCGCTGACCCGACGGGCACACCACGTACCGAACGCCGCACCGATTGACTTTCGATAGGTAACGAGCGAAACTCGATGCATGGTTGTTGAACGTCGAGCGGTGTCCGCTCTCCGAGTGTTTCTCGTGGTGTTGTTCGGGGTCCTGGTCCTCTTCCAGACCCTCTCGCTGCCGGGGCAGTTCGCGCACATGGCGCGGGAGTCGCCGGAGGACGCGTACCTTCGGTGGCCGGCGACGATCGTGACGGTCTTCTGGGTGCTGTGCGTCCAGGTGGTGATCGTCGCGACGTGGCAGCTGCTCAGCCTGGTCAAGAACGACCGCATCTTCACCGAGGCGTCGCTGAAGTGGGTGGACGCGATCGTCTGGGCCATCGCCGCCGCGTGGGTGGTGCTGGTGGGCGTCTTCCTCTACGTGGGGTTCAACGCGGACGACCCCGGGCTGCCGCTCCTGCTGTTCCTGCTGACGGTGGGCGTCACCGTGCTGGGGCTCCTCATGGTGGTCATGCGCGCCCTGCTGCGACAGGCCACCACGCTGCGGACCGACATGGAAGCGGTGATCTGATGCCCATCGTCGTCCGGATCGACGTCGAGCTGGCCAAGCGAAAGATGAGCGTCGGCGAGTTCGCCGAGCGCGTCGGGCTCACCCCGGCGAACGTGGCGGTGCTGAAGAACGGCCGCGCCAAGGCCGTCCGCTTCAGCACTCTCGAAGCGATGTGCCGGGTGCTCGAATGCCAGCCCGGAGACCTGCTCGAATGGGTTCAGGAGGAGACAGAATGAGGTACGTCGTCGCCATCGCGGCCGTCGCCCTCGGCATTGCCGCCGTCGTGTACGGAGGGGCCGACGATTCGCCGGGCCTGCAACTCATCGGCGCGCTGCTCGTCGTGGGCGCGATCGCCTTCGCCGTACGGACGGCGCGACGCCGTACGTGACGTCGCCGACCGTTGCCGTAATAACGATGATGTAACGGGCGCGAACCTTTCCCCGTAGGTGACCTGTTTTGAAGGTCGTCGGCCCGCCAGGGCCAGGGGAGGCGTCGGATGAAGCTGGTGTGGAGGCGGGCCCGCGAGGCGCGGGGTCTGCTGGTTGCCGCAGTGATCGCCGCCCTGGTCGCCGTAGCGTTGGTCACCGGTCTGTCGGACTACAACCGACGTGCGGTGGACGCCGGGCAGCGCGCGTTGGTCGCCGCGTCGCCGGTCGAGGAACGCGGCCTACTCGTCAGCGGCTCCGGAGGTCGAGACGCCGCCGAGTTCGCCACCCGCGACCAGGCGGCGCGGGCCCAGTTCGCCAACGGGCTCGGCGGGGGTCCGGTCACCGTCTCCGCAGCGCGGTACGGCACCGGCCGGGAACTGACCGGCGATCTCGGCTCGGTGCCCCGCACCGGCGACGACCCCATCTTCGCCGACCTGGCCACCCTCGACGGCCTGACCGCGCACGCCGAGCTGACCGCCGGCGCGTGGCCCCGCCCCGGGGCGAAGCCAGCCCAGGTGAGTCTGCCGGAGCGGGTCGCCACGACACTCGGACTGACCGTCGGCGACCGGATTCCGCTGCGGGACCGCTCCACCGAGAAGGTCGGCGAGGTGGTGCTCGCCGGCACCTGGCGACCCCGCGAACCCGCCGAGGCGTACTGGCTGCTGGCCCCCGGGGTGGGGACGGGCAGCGCGGGCTCGGCCACCTCGTACGGGCCGTTCACCCTCGACCCGGCCGACTTCACGACCATCTTCCCGGGCTCGACGACGGCGTCCTGGCTGGCCGAACCGGACCTCGGCGGCGTCGACACCGGTGACCTGTCCGCCGTACGGGCCGCCGTGGCCAAGGCCGCGGTGGCGGTGCCCGAGGCCGCCCAACTGGGCTCCTCGGGGCAGACCTCGACGAAGATGGACCGCCTGCTGGACCGGATCGCCCGCGCCGACCTGGTGGGCCGTTCCGCGCTGGCCACCCCGCTGCTGCTCATCGTGGTGCTCGGCGGGTACGCGTTGGTGCTGGTCGCCGCCCTGCTGCACGAGGACCGTCGCCCACAGACCGCGCTGCTGCGCGCACGTGGCGCCGCCCGCCGCCAACTGGCCGCGCTGGCCGCCCGGGAGGCGACGTTGGTGGTGGCCCCGGCAGCCCTGCTCGGGCCGGTGGTCGCCGGCGAGGCGCTGCGGTTCGTCCGGCCCGGCGGTGCGGCCGAGCTGTCCACCGCCGGCGGCAACACCACGCTGGTCTGGGCGGTGGCCGCGGCGACGGCGGCCGGCTGCCTGGTAGCCATGGTCGCGCCGACGCTGCGGGGTTCCGGCACGTACGTCGCCGACATGGCCGCGCGGTCCCGGCCGAACCGGTCGGCGAGCATCCAGCGCGCGAGCGTCGACCTGGTACTTGTCGCCCTCGCCGTGCTCGCCTGGGTGCAGCTGCGCCGGTACGCCTCCCCGCTCGCCGGCTCGAACGGCCGGCTCGGTCTGGACCCGCTGCTGGTCGCCGCCCCGACCCTCGGCGTGCTGGCCGGGGCCGTGCTGGCACTGCGGGTGCTCCCGCCGCTCACCCGGTTCGCCGAGCGGTTCGTCGACCGGCGGCCGTGGACGGCCACCATGCTGGGCATGTGGCAGGCAGGCCGGCGTCCCCACGCCGGGCCCGTGCTGCTGCTCGCGCTCGCCGTCGGCGGCAGCACGCTCGCCTGGTCCCTGGTCAGCACCGGGGAACGCTCCCAGGTCGAGCAGGCCGGCCACACGGTCGGCGCCGACCTGCGGGTGACCGAGCGGGCCGGTCTGGCCCCGGCGACCCGGGCCGGCGAACTCGCCGCGCTGCCGGGCGTGCGCCGGGCGCTGCCGGTGTGGCGCGACGAGGTACGGGTCGGCCGGGGGGACCTGCCCGTCACCGTGATCGGCTTCGACCCGGCCGGCGCGGCCGGCGTCGTCCGGCTCGCCGACCGGCTGAGCGACGAGCCAGTGTCGACGCAGTACCAGCGCATGGTCGGGGCCCGGGGCGTACCCGCCGGCGTCGAACTGCCCGCCGGCACCCGCGCGATCACCGGCACCGCCCGCACCCCCGTGGACCGGGCCTTCCGCCCACTGGAGGTCGCCGTGGCGCTGCTGGTAACCAGCAGCGACGGGTCGGCCTTCCGGCTGCCGGCGGTCAATGCCACCAGCGACGGACGGCCCACGCCGTTCACCGTGCGACTACCCGACGTGGGGGACGCACGACTGCGGTTGGCCGGATTCGAGGCCGACGGTGGGGCGGCGGCCGGGAACGCGTACCGGCTCCAGGTGGACGGGCTGACGCTGGTCGGCGCGGACGGTGCCAAGCGGCCCGCCGAGTTGACCGGGGGCTGGACCACCACGACTGGCGGTAAGCCAGCCGCCCCGGCGCAGTCCAGCACGAGGGGCGTCGCCGCCAGCTTCCCGGTGGAGGTCATTCCCGGCGGGCAGTTCGCGTACCAGCCACCCACCCGGTTCGCCATCGTGCCCGCCGGGCAGATCACCCCCGTTCCGGTCCTGATGACGCCCGGGGTGCGCGACGCGTTGAGCCTGCACACCGGCGACACCCTCACCCTGGCCCTCTCCGGCGCGTCCGTGCCGGCCCGGCTGGTCGGTGAGCTGGACTCCGTGCCGACCACCTCCGGTGAGGGCGTGCTGCTCGACCTGCCCACGGCGGTCGACGCGCTGATCCGCACCGGCGGGACCGTTCGAGGCGTACCCGAGTGGTGGGTGGGCGCCGACGACCCGGCGGCCGCCGCCCGCGCCGCCGGCGAACTGACCGGCGTCACCGTCCTCGACCGGCGTGCCGCGATCGAGGCAGCCGCCGACGACCCGTACTGGCGGGGGTCGCGCACCGGGATGCTCGCCGCCGCCCTCGGCGCAGTGCTGCTCGCCCTGGTCGGCCTCATGGTCGACGTGTGGTCCACCGCCCGACGCCGGGTGAGCGAGTTCGCGGTGCTGACCACCCTCGGCGCGACGCCCCAACTGCTGGCCCGCGCGCTGCTGGCCGAGCAGACCTTCCTGGCCGGCATCGGCGTCGGGGTCGGGCTGCTGCTCGGCGCCACGGTCGGGGCCACCATGGCTCCACTTGTCATCCTCACTCCGGCCGCCGGCCGGCCGGTACCCCCGGCGGCGTTCGCGCTGCCCTGGGCGCCCATCGGCCTGACCGCGGTCGGCCTGCTGCTGGCGGCGCTCGCCTTCAGCGCGTTCATTGCCACCGGCATCCGTCAGCGGGTGGCGGCGGTGCAGCTGCGAATCGGGGGAGAACGATGAGCGTCGGCGCGGCCGCCCGCAGGGTCCGGGCGTACGGCGGGCAGTTCCTGCTCCTGGCGGTGTTGACCCTGGTGGTCACGCTGCTGGTCAGCGGGGTGCCCCGACTGGTCAACCGGCTCGCCGAAGAGGGCCTGCGGGCGCTGCTCAACAGCGAGCAGGCCGACCGCCGGGATCTCAACTACGCCACCGGGGAGGTCGTCACCGCCGCCGCGCCGGTCATGCCCGGCGCCCGGGAACAGTTCGACAGCCTGGTCGAGGGGATGCCGCCGCAGGTACGCTCCGCCGTCACCGAACGCTGGCTCAGCGTGGACACCACGCCGAACCGGGTGGTTGGTCCCGACCTCAAGGCCCGCAACCTGCTGGTCAACCTCGGTCTGCGTGCCATGCCCGGAATCCAGCAGGAGAGCACCCTCGTCGAGGGCGCCTGGCCGAACGAGACCTTCGTCACCGGCCGGCCTGTCGAGCTGGCTCTCGACGCGGACGTGGCGCGCAAGCTCAACCTGCGCGTCGGCAGCCGGCTCAGCCTCGGTCAGCCCGGCGCCCCCATCAAACCGACACCCGTGGTGGTGGTCGGGCTGTTCCGACCCGTGGATCGCGCGAGCGGCGCCTGGGGCGGGCTGCCACAGGTGCTACAGGTCATCGAACCCGAGGGAGACGGTCAGCCCTTCATCGGTGTCGGCGTGGTCGCCCCGGTGGTGCTCGACAAGGGGGCCGCGGCAGGCTGGCCGGTGCGCACGCAGTGGCGTTACCGGCTCGGCGTCGACCGGATCGACGCGCGCCAGCTCGACCAGGTGATCGAGGGCCTGCAACAGGTGCAGCGCCACGTCCCGCCCGGTCTCACGCTGACCCAGGCCGTCGACATCCCGCTGCGCGCGTTCGCCGCCCAGGTGAATTCCGCCAGGACCCTGCTCGCGGTCGTCGGGGCGGGAATCCTGGCGACGCTGGCCGGGCTGATCCTGCTCGCGGCGACCCTGTCCACCCGTCGACGCCGCTCCGAGTTCGCGCTGATCCGGGCCCGTGGCGGCGCGGCCACCGCCGGTGCCCGCCGCAGCCTCGCCGAGTCACTGCTGGTGGTGCCGGTTGCCGCGGCGCTCGGCTGGTGGCTGGGCACCCTGTTCCCCGGTACGCCCGACCCGACCGCGCCCTACGCCGCCGTGGCGACCCTGCTGGTCACCCTGGCACTGCCGCTGGCGACGCTGACAGTGCAGGGCATCGGCGCGGCCCGCCGGGATCTGGTCCGGATACGTCCGTCGACACGGCGGCTGACCGTCGAGGTCTTCCTGCTGCTGCTGGCCGGGCTCGCCGCCGTGCTGCTGCGCCGGCGCGGGCTCACCCTCGGCGAGGTCGACCCGCTGCTGGTATCGGTGCCGGTGCTGCTCGCGGTCGCCGCGGCGGTGCTCGCGCTGCGCGCGTACCCCTGGCCGTTGTTGCTGGCCAGTCGGCTCGCCGCGCGTACCCGCGGCAGCGTGACCTTCCTCGGCACCGCGCGGGCCGGCCGCTCGACGGTCGCCGCGCCGCTGGTCGTGGTGGTGCTGGCGATCGGCACGGCGGCCTTCTGCGCGGTCGTCGCCGCCGGCGTCGACGCGAGCCGGGGCCGGGCCGCCGAACAGGTCGTTCCCGCCGACGCGCTGATCCGGGGTGAACGCTTCGCCCCGGACACCGTCGACGCGCTCGACAATCTGCCCGGCGTCGACGCCGCGACGCCGGTGCTGATCGAGCCGGACCAGCGGCTGGCGACCGACGAGGTCGGCACCGACGCGCGGATCGGCCAGACCACGGTGCTGCTGGTCGACGGCCCCGGTTTGACCAGAGTGACCGGCGAGTCCGGCGTGGAGGTGACGGTGCCGGCCGCGCTGCGCTCCGCCCGTGCCGAACCGGGGGCGGTGCCCGCGATCGTGTCACCGGCCGTCGCTGCCGACCTGACGCGGACGGAACTGCGGGATTCGGCGTTCGTCTCCGTGCAGGGCCAGCGGTACGAGTTCCGGGTTGCCGGCTCGCAGGACGGTTTCCCCCTGCTGGCGGCGAGCACCAGCCGGTTCGTGATCCTGCCCTGGCAGGCGCTGCCACCGCGCACCACCACACCGGTGCCGACCAGCCTGCTCGTCGCCGGGGACCGAATCGACGCGGAGGCGCTACGGCAGGCCGGTGACCAGGGTCAGCTGCGCTACCAGAAGCAGGGGGCGGTCACCGGCCGGGAACGGCCGCTGGGCGTCATCGTCGACACCCGAGCGGGCGTACGACGCCAGCTCGGTGACGGCGGCGCGAACGGCGTCCTGGCCTTCGGGTTCCTGGGGGGCGCCGCCGGCGGCACCGTCCTCGGCCTGCTGGCCATCGCGTTCACCGTGCTGGCCGGCGCGCGGGCCCGCGGGCAGGTGCTGTCCCGGCTGCGCACCCTCGGCCTGTCCCGCCGGCAGTGGCGAGGGCTGCTGCTGGTCGAGCTGACCCCGTTGGTCGGGATCTCGGTGCTGACCGGAGCGCTGGTCGGCGCGCTGCTGCCACTGGTGCTCAATCCGGTGCTCGGCCTGTCCGCGTTCACCGGCGGAATGCCGGTCCGGGTGGCGTTCGAACCCGGCCTGGTCGTCGCGGTGGTCGCGCTCGGGGCGGTCGTCCTCGGCTTCGCGGTCGCCGTCGAGGCCCTGAACAACCGCCGGTTGCGCCTCGGTGAGGTGCTCCGGGTCGGAGAGGAGAGCTGAGATGACCGCTACCGCCCAGAGTGCCCTGGTGCCCGACCTGGCCGCCCTGCAACGGCGGGCCGCCCAACGCGCCGCCGAGCGGGCCGGCGGGCAGGACCGCCTGCGCGGCCATATCGTCTGCGACGGGCTGGTGCGCATCTTCAAGACCGAGGGGGTGGAGGTCGTCGCCCTACAGGGGCTCGACCTGGTCATCGACCGGGGTGAGCTGGTGGCGATCGTTGGCGCGTCCGGCTCGGGCAAGTCGACCCTGCTCAACATCCTCTCCGGCCTCGACACGCCGACCGCCGGCATCGCCCGGGTGGCCGACTACGACCTGCTCTCGCTCTCCGCGAAGCGTCGGTTGAGCTACCGGCGGCAGTTGGTCGGGTTCGTCTGGCAGCAGACCGGCCGCAACCTCCTGCCGTACCTCACCGCGCTGGAGAACGTCGAACTGCCGATGCAACTGGCCGGCACGCACTCCGGGCGGGCCCGCCGGGAACGGGCCCGGGAACTGCTCGACCTGGTCGGCGTGGGCTACGGCGCGGACCGGCGACCCGGTCAGCTCAGCGGCGGCGAGCAGCAGCGGGTCGCGGTGGCGGTGGCCGTGGCCAACGACCCCGAGGTGCTCTTCGCCGACGAGCCGACCGGTGAGCTGGACGAGGCCACCGGCGCGGAGGTCTTCGGGGCGCTGCGCACCATCAACGCCGAGCTGGGCGTGACCATCGTGGTCGTCACCCACGACCACGCCGTCGCCACGCAGGTCCGCCGGACCGTCGCGATCCGCGACGGTCGAACCGCCTCCGAGGTACGCCGGACCGCACGCGTCGACGCGGACGGCAACACCGAGCTGATCAGCGAGGAGTACGCGGTGCTGGACCGCAACGGTCGGATGCAACTGCCGGCCGCGTTCGTCGACGCGCTGTCGCTGAAGGAGCGGGTCCGGCTCGATCTGGAGCCCGACCATGTGCAGGTACGGCCCGGTGACCGGGTCTCGGACGAGCGGGAGGCACGGGCGTGAGTTGCCCTGTGTCAAGCCGCCGCAAGTTGATCTTGTCTGATCAGCTGTTGGAGGGCTCTGTGGTGGTCTG
>NZ_JBNCKT010000155.1:0-9964 GCF_049841675.1 Micromonospora sp. DT4 | reverse complement strand
TGAGCCGTGTGCGGTGAAAGTCGCACGCACGGTTCTGAGGGGGCCCCGGCGCAGCAATGCGCCGGGGCTACCCGACCAGTGCGCGGACTTTGGCGATCGTCTCCTGGACGTGCTGCTTGGCCGGCTCGCCGCCCTGGGACGCCTGCGCCAGCGCCTGGCGGTACGCGTCGATCATGCCGACCAGCGGACCGGCGGCGATGCCCTCCAGCGCACCGGCGACGAGTGATCGCGCCTCGGCCGCGTCCTGTGCTGCCGCTGCGGTCTTGGCCTTCGCCTCGTCGAGCTTCTGCGACGCCGCCGCCAACCTCGCGATGATCTGTGCTGCGCTCACGCGCACCCTCCCCTGGTCAGCCATCGTCTCCACCACCGCACTGGCGGAAACCACAAGGGAGCGTACGAGATCCGTGCACTCAACGCGACCACACGATCGCCTAATCGTGAACCTAAGGAGTAGATCTTGGTAGGAAAATGCCCCTCCAGGGGCACTTTCGCACCAAGATCTACAGAGTCGACTCGGATCGCAGCCCGACCACAGCGTTCAGCGCTCAGCCACGTAAACGCCGACGCCCGGCACGCCGACGACAAGCCCCTCCGCCTTGAGGGTGAGCATCGCGTTCCGCACGACGATCGCGGAGACGCCGTGAATCTGGCAGAGCTGGGCGGTTGAAGGCAGCTTGTCGCCGGGCGACAGCTCGCCCGAGGCAATCTGCTTCCGGATGTGCTCGGCAAGCTCAACCCACTTGGGGCTTGGTGGCATGGCGGTACTCCCTGGTCAGCACCGTCATTTGACCACTCTTCACCTTGTTATCGCAAGTGATAGCTTGACTGCGATAGCTTGTTATCCTAGGCTCCGAACTGACCGGCTCCCTGGTCAGCACCCGAGGAGTTGGTTCCTTCCCCACCCGCAGGAAGCGCCCGGCCGTTCGGTCCCCCCGTCCGGCCGGGCGTGCCGGGGCGTGCCCGCACGCCGCCCCAGCGCACCACCGCGAGCGGCACATGCCGCCACAAGCACAGCCCTGACCAGCAAGGAGACCAACCGGACGGGAGCACGCCGATGCCCGATCGACCCGACGAACAGCCCACCGGGCCAGCCGCCCGACACCCACCAGCCCAGCCTCTCGTGTCCGAGCAGGACGTCGAGGACGCCGACGACACTCTCTTCGCCCATCCACCGCGCGTGGTCCGCAGGTGGGTGTGCGGCTGCGGCATGGACTACCCATGCACCGACGTGCTCTTCGCACGCCTGGTCAAGGCCACCGCTGAGGCCGACAAGTGAACCGCCGAGGCCGCCGGTGAACGCGGACGATCTGCACAGGCACGCCGACCAGCAGATTGCCGATGCGAGGATGAGGATCGCCGAGCACGTGACGGAGGCGTACACCGGGATCTGCCGGAGCTGCGGACGGCCCGGCCCGTGCGACGAGCAGCAGGCCGGGCGGGCCCGGCTCGCGCACTACGGCGACCCGGTGGACGATTTGCGCGACGCCTGGCTGGCCACGATCGCCGCCGCCGACCGGGCCGGCGCGTACCTGCACGGCTCGGGGTCACCCGGTCGGCGGCTGCCCTGGCAGGACGCGGTCACCGAGTGTTGGCGGGCGCTCAGTCTGGTCTACGCCGGCTTGGCCGCCGATCGGGCCTCCTCGGCGACCGCGACGGCAGGTGAGCTGCTCGCCGGACTGCGAACGGCTCGGGTCGACGCGGACCGGGCCACCGCGCTGGCCGCCCGCACCCGATGGCGGTTGGGTGCGGCCGAGGACCGGCTGCGGCGTACCCACAGTGTGGCGGACGTGGTCGCGGCCCGGCGCTTCGCGGCGGCCATCACCCGGTTGGACCTTGTCGTTGCGCGACTCGCCGTCGGCGCGTGCCGCATCGACCGCTCGGTGGCGGCGTTGACCGGCGAAGCGGTGTCGCCCGTGCCCGACGCGACCAGGAGCACCGCAATCGCCGGGAGATCGCTCGCGGCTGTCGAGTGGCGGGCGCCCTGGCGACCAGAAGACGCCGACGGAGGCTCAGGGAGGCACGATGGTGACCGATCCGCACGCGGCGCTGCGGGGTCTACTGGCGGGACGGCTGCGCGGCCACGAACGGCGGCTGCGGCGGTTCAGCGAGGCGGACTGGCGGAGGTACGCGGACCTGCTCGCGGGCGCGTTGCTGGTGGCGGTGCGGCGGCGGTTCGTCGCCGGGCAGGACCGGGCGCCGGTGATCCGGTTCGTGGCGTCCGCGCGGGAACGCTACGACGCCACCGGGTGTGACGTCGATCCGGCGCTGGCCGAGGCGTTGGTGTGGGCGGCGCTCGGTGAACGGCCGCCGGTGCCCGACGACGCGCCAGCGATCGTCGCCCGGACGGTACTTCTGCTCGGGCTGTTGGAGGACGAGGGCAGCACCGACCGGGAACGGGACGACATCCTCGCGGCGGCAGCGCAGGCCGCCGACAACGCAGCGCACACTGAAGACACCGCAGCGCACGCCGCCGACAATGCGGCGCACGGCGGAGACGAGCGCCAGGCAGACGTGCGGGACCAGCAGGAGAGGCGCTAGAAAGCCGCCGTGGGGGACGGCCCCTCACGATCATCGGCCGGCCGAGCCAAACCACAAACTGTCGACCGCTCTGGCACGCTGACGATCGTCACCGTAGCGACGACCGCTCGTGACGGATCGACATCCTCGCACCGGCACGGCGGGGAGAAGGGACGACGGGTGGAAGCGCTCAGCCGCACCCAGCGGTCACTCGACCAGGATCAGGTGCAAGGCTTCGTCGACGCGTCCTTCGGCGCAGATCGTCGGGTGGTGGACTGCGGACCGATCACGGGCGGCGGCTTCGCGACGGTGTGGCGGGTGACGCTCGACGACGGGCGCGAGGTCGTGCTGAAGGTGCCGCCACCGCCCGACGCGCCGCTGCTGCGCTATGAGCGGGGGATCGGCCGGGCGGAGGCCCGCTACTTCCGCCTCGTGGCCGCGCGCGCCGCAGGTGCCGGTGCCGCCGCTGCTGCTGCTGCACTACGGCAACGATCGGGAGCACGGCGAGTGGCTGTTCAGCGGCCTGCTGCCCGGGCGGTCGCTAAAGGAGTGGTCGGATTCCGAGCAGCACCTCGACGACGCCCCGGCCCGGCCCGACTTCGGCGCCGCGATCGCCGCCCTGCACACGGTGACCGGCGACCACTACGGGTACGACGGCGGCCGAGCGAGCGGCGCGACGTGGCGCGCGGCCTTCGCCGCCATGCTCGGCGACCTGCTCGCCGACGCGGCCGACTGGGAGGTGCCGCTGCCTGTCACGGCGGCACAGATCCGGGAGCTGACCGAGCTGCGGCGAGCGAGTCCGTCGGCCATCGCAGGCGGTACCGACTGACGTCCTCGGAGGCGGCCACGCCTGCCTTCAGGAACATCGCCAGCCTCACCGCCGTGACTCGATCCGTCGGCGAGGGTGGCGACGACCCCGTCCTGCCCGTCGTCGCACTGACGTGTTCGTCGTAAACCTCTCAGCGCAGGGCGCGGAACAGCAGCAGGTAGGCGCAGTAGCCCAGCGGCACCAGCAGGAAGCAGATCGCGAATCCGAGCGGCAGGTAGCGCGGCGGAGTGCCGACGACCATGGCGGGCCTCCCCCACCGGCCCAGCACCAGGTAACCCGCGAAGAACGCCAGCGCCGGCAGGCCCGCGCAGATCCACGCGCCGAGGGTGAAGCCGTCGACCAGCCCGATCCCGGACGCGAGCACCAGCGTCAGCATCAACACCCCGGCCGCCGCCCCGCAGGCCGCGTAGACGGCGACCGCCCGCGCGAGCGGCGACCACGTCGGCAGCAGCGCCGGCCGCTGGGCCAGCAGCTCGGCCTGCTGCCCGTGCCGGTCGGCCTCGTCGGCCATCCGTCGGGCCAGCTCCAACTCCACCACCGGGTCGACCGCCGCCGCACGCTGTGCCGGCACCCCGACGCCCGCCGAACTCACCGCCGTCGGCAGCGCCAGCCGCGCCTGCCCCGCCGGCAGCTCGGAGTACGCCCCGACACCCGCCCGCCCCGACGCGCCGGCTGCGCCGGCGAAATCCCCGTCCCCCGGCTCGGGCGCCGCAGGTGGACCGAGCCCGCCAGGCGAGCCGGGTGGTGCGGCGGTCGGCCGCTGGTCGACGCCGATGGCGCGGCCGAGCTGGTCGAGGCGGTGGCCCTGAGCGGTCAGCCGCTGGTGCAGGTAGTCGGCGGCGGCGTGCAGGTCACGGCGGCGCTCGGACTCGGCGGCGGCGTCCCGCTCACCGGCACGGCGGTGGTCGGCGAGCTCTCGGGCCAGCGCCGCGTACTCCTCGAAGGACACCGTCAACGCTCCCCGTCCGAATCGTGCCCGTCGCGGGCGAACGGCACGATCAGCCTGGTCCGCTGGTCGTGCCGGTCGACCAGCAGCGCCCGGTCGGCGCGGGGCGTGTAGGCCAGGTCGTGCACCCCGAGGTGCAGGGCCAACTCGGGCCCGGGCACGTTGAGCGCGACGAGGCAGGCGACGTCGTCGCGGTTCTGGGTGCCGCCGAGGTCGTCGGAGAGCCGGCGCAGGCCACGCCACCAGCCGAGCAGGTGCACGCCCTGGGCGGGACCCTGGCGCAGCAGGGCACGCAGGTCGTCCAGGCCGGAGCGGAACGTCACCGGGTCGGACGCCCCGAGCACCGGCGCGGCGGCGTCCATCCCGAACACCACCAGGTATTCGCGGCCGGCCGGCTCGGCGGCCAGCGCGGCGATCCGGTCGCGTAGTCCGGCCGCGTCGAGGCGGTGCACCGGATGGCCGGCGGACCGCAGGGTGGCCTCGGTCTCGGCGGCGACCGCGTCGGCGGCGGTGACCAGGGAGGCCACCTGGAACCGGACGTCACCGGGGGTGTGTTGACGGGCCAGGCTCAGCGCCGCGGCGCGCAGCACGTCCGCGCCGGCCGGTGCGGTGCCGACGACGGCGAGGTGCCGGCCGGGGGTGGTGTCCATCAGGAACAGCGCGGTGGTGCCGTGCACGTCGACCGTCCGGCCGACCAGCGCCATGGGACGTCGACCACCGGGGCGCAGCCCGGCGAAGGTGGGGTCGTCCTCGACGCGCGCCGCCTCGTACCCCTTGAAGACCGCCGGGGCCCGCGAGCCCGGCGGGCGGGCCTGCCACAGCTCGTGGCGCAGCGCGGCGAGGTCGTCGGCGGCGGCGTGCGCGTCGGGGAAGCGCACGACGGTGTCGGCGCCGACCGCGCCGGCTGCCGTGTTGACCACGGCGGCGCCGATCGGCAGGGCCGCGGCGGCGTCGTTGAGCTGGTCGAGGACGCCACCGCCGCCGGGCAGCGCCACCCGAAGGGCGAACTGCCCGAAAATCGCCTCGGCCCGACCGTAGAGCGCCTCGATCCCGGTCATGCTCTGGCTGGCCAGCACCAGGTGGATGCCGTACGAGCGGCCCTTGCGGGCCAACTCCTCCAGCAGGTCGACCGCCTCGCGGGCCAGGGCGTCGTTGCCGGCGAGCAGCACGTGGAACTCGTCGATGACGGCCACGACACGCGGCAGCGGATTGTCCCGCGGGAGGTCGGCGAGCTTGGTGACGCCGTGCCGCTTCAGCGCGGTGGCGCGCCGCTGTGCCTCACGGCGCAACTCCCGCAGCACCGCCAGGCCGTACTCGCGGTCGGACTCGATGCCGACCGCGCGGGCGTGCGGCAGCCAGGACGGGTCGCGACCGGTGGGCACGAACTCGGTGAAGCTGACGCCCTCCTTGAAGTCGAGCAGGTAGAGCTGCAACTCGGCGGGCGAGTAGCGCGCGGCCAGCCCGTACAGGACGTCGAGGAGGAAGACCGTCTTGCCCGCGCCGGTACGCCCGCCGACCAGCCAGTGCGGAGTGGCGTCGTCGAAGGCGACCGTCAGCAGGGTGTCGAAGGCGACCGTCAGCGCAGTGCCGGAGGCGACCGTCAGCGCGGTGCCGGAGGCGCCGGTCAACGGCGCGGGGTTGGCGCGGCCGACGACGGTGCGCAGGCCGTTGGCCGCGGACTCGGCCCAGCGTCGCTCGGGCAGCAGCGCGGCGAAGGGCAGCGCGTCGGCGCGGCGGGCGGCGGCGCCGACGTGCTCGGCGAGCGCGCGGACCGAGGCAGGCGGCGGATCGCCGTCGAGCAGCACGGGGGCGGCGAGACCGCTGCCGTCGGCGCTGAACGGCGCGCCGGGTGGGTCGCCCACGTGCGCGTACCCCTCGGTGAGCCGGATGGCGGTGGTGCTGCCCAGCGGCGGCGACGTCTCGCCGGGCAGCCGGGACGGATGGCCGGCGAGGAGCACGCAGACGGCGGCGGCCGGGCCGGCGTGGGTGAGCGCGGCGAGTCGGGCCAACTCGCGTGGCGCGGGCGCGGCGGTGGCGACCACCAGTAGCAACTGCCGCGTGGCGGGCTCGGCGTGCTGGGCGGCGCGGGCGTGCCGTTCGGCGGCGTCCAGCAGGGCGGTCACCTCGGCCTCGCTGGTGGCCGGCGGGTCGAGCACCCCGGCGTCGAGCAGGGGGCGCAGCGGGCCGAAGGTCGCGCCCAGCGCGGCGGTGTCGATGCCGGCGACCCGGACCCGTCCCGGCGGCGCCGTGGCGACCAGCCGCAGCACCAACGCCCGCAGCAGCGCGGCGACCCGCCCGTCCCGGGCGTCGGTGTCCAGTGCCAGGTGGTGGCCGCCGCCGAGCGGCACCAGCACGGCGAATCCGCCGTCCTCGGTGGACGCGTCGCCGATCCGTACCGCGATCGGGTCGTCGGTCAGGGTGGCCGCGCCGGGGGTGGGGGTGGCCAGCGCGGCGCCGAGGCGCGCGAGTCGGGCGACGAGGTCGCCCCCGCCGGCCCGCGGTGACGGAGGTGGGGCCACGCCGAGCACGGCCCCGGCCGCATCCAGGTGAGCGCGGGCCGCCCGGTGGGCGGTGACCGCCTGCCCGTACACCGACGCGAGCCTGCCCACGCATCGCCTCCCACACCACGGCCGTCCGGTCCGCCGAAACCCTAACGGACAGCGGTGACACCGGGACAGTAACCGGCCCGCGCTTTCGGATCGTGGCGGCCGGCGGCGGCGACACGTCCCCCCGCGCGGCAGGCCGGCAACGTTCACAGTTGTCGATTAGGTTTGCGGTGCGAACACCCGATGGAGGGAGTCCACCTCGTGCGTCGAGTCCTCACGGCGGCCACCGCCGCCCTGACCCTCACCACCGCCGGCACCATGCTCACCGGCGCGCCCGCTGCGGCCGCCCCGACGGCCTGGGGCCGTCCCGTCGTCACTGCCGCGCCGCAACCCGGCGCGCCCGGCCTGGGCGACACCTACTACCCCGACTACGGCAACGGTGGCTACGACGTCTCGCACTACGACGTCCGGCTGCGCTACGACCCGGCCACCGACCGGCTCACCGGCACCACCACGATCCTCGCCACCGCGACGCAGGACCTCTCGGCGTTCAACCTGGACTTCCTGCTCGACGTCGAGTCGGTACGGGTCAACGGGTGGGAGGCCAGCGCCGCCACCGCGGGCGCGCACGAGTTGGTCGTCACACCGGCCCGCACCATCACCCGGGGCCAGCAGCTCACCATCGTGGTGCGCTACGGCGGCGTTCCGTCCGAGACCCTGGTCGGCGGCTACACCGGCTGGACGCGTACCGACGACGGGGCGCTCGCGGTCAACGAGCCCGAGTCGGCGTGGTGGTGGTTCCCGAGCAACGACCACCCGCTGGACAAGGCGACATTCGACATCTCCGTGTCGGTGCCCACCGGCGTCGAGGTGATCAGCAACGGCGTGCAGCCGAGGCCGCCGGCGGCCGAGGCCGGCAACCGCACCCGGTGGATCTGGCGGACCACCTCCCCCACCGCGCCCTACCTGGCCTTCATGGCCATCGGCCAGTACGACATCGTCACCGACACCACGCCGGGCGGCCAGCCGGTGATCAACGCGTACAGCACCTCGCTGGGTGCGCTCGGGCCGGCCGCGCGGGCCAGCATCGAGCGGACCGGTGAGATCCTCGACTGGGAGAGCGGGATCTTCGGCCCGTACCCATTCGAGGCGCAGGGTGGCGTGGCCGGACCGGTGGACGGCATCGGCTTCGCCCTGGAGACGCAGACCCGCCCGGTGTACGGGCCGGGCTTCTGGCGGCGCGGTGCCAACACGTACGTGGTGGCCCACGAGAACGCCCACCAGTGGTTCGGTGACTCGGTCTCGGTGGCCGAGTGGCGCAACATCTGGCTCAACGAGGGCTTCGCCTCGTACGCCGAGTGGCTCTGGTCGGAGGAGCAGGGCGAGGGCACCGCGCAGGAGGTCTTCGACTTCACCTACGCCAGCTACCCCGCCGAGGACGACTTCTGGCAGGTGCTGCCCGGTGACCCGGGCGCCGACCGGGTCTTCGACGACGCGGTCTACGACCGGGGCGCCATGACCCTGCACCAGCTCCGGCTGGCCGTCGGCGACGACGCGTTCTTCGCGATCCTGCCGGCGTGGACGGCCGAGCACCGGTACGGCAACGGCACCATCGAGCAGTTCCAGGCCCTGGCCGAGCGGATCTCCGGTCTGGACCTGGACGAGCTGTTCACCACCTGGCTGTTCACCGCCGGCCGTCCCGACGTGGCCAGCGCCGCGCGCAAGGCCGCCCCACCGCCCGAGCCGAAGTCCTGGGCCAAGATCCGCGAGGCCCACGAGTTGCTGTCGCACTAGCTAGGGTCTGCGGCCGGCAGCGCCCGTCACACGGCGGGCGCTTCCGGCCTCTCCGGCCTCTCCGGCCTCCCGGCCGTGCGGGGTGTGCTGGGTGCGTGTCGAGCTGCCCCATTTGTGGGGCAGACGACGGCACCGACACCACGGGCGACGTACAAAACGACCGCAGCGCCCAGCTCGACCCCGCCGCACGGCGCACACGCACGGGCACGGCGCACACGCACAGGCACGGCGCACACGCACAGGCACGGCGCACACGCACAGGCACGGCGCACACGCACAGGCACGGCGCACACGCACAGGCACGGCGCACAGCGCACGCGCCCGCCGCACAGAGCGACCGCCGTGCGGAGAGCAATCGCCGCTGCCGTTGCCCCACATTCGGGGCAGCTCGACAGGCATCGCGTAGGTAGTGCGCACCCGCCCGGCGGCCGCCATGCGCGACCGATCACACCGCCGCTGGCTCCCCCGTCGCTTCGACACGATCCGCCTCGACGGCGCGGATGTGTCGGTAGGCGAACCAGAGCGGCGGGAACGCCCCGACCGCGAAGGACCCACCCAGACGTTGCGCACCGGGTCGCGCAGCGGCCCCCAGAACGCCACCGCCAGCCCCAGGTGGGCGGAGGCCAGCCAGTCGGTGCCGTGGAGGAACGGGTAGTCGCGGTCCGCCGTCACCAGTCCGGTGTGGATCCGCTCGATCCAGGCGACGAGCGCCGGGAACTGACCGGCGAGCGGGTCCAGCGCGCGCAGCAGCCAGCACACCCGGAAAACTTCATTGGCGACTCCTTCACGCCGCCGCTGTTGACAAGGGCTGCCGCGCGGGCCGAGCCGGTCACCGACTCGACTACCCGGGCGCTGGGCAAGCTGCTCCTTGCGCCGGACCGGGCCGCGAAACTGAACGTGCTCAGCACCTACCAGGAGCAACTCGCCAGCCAACGGGCCCGCGACGACCTGGCCACGATCGTCCAGCGGCTTGGCGGGGACACATGGTTTCGCCAGGCCACGCCACTATTGGGCGAGCTCGGCGCACCGGGCAAGGCCGAATTCGTGCTCGACTTCCAGAAGCCGGAATCGTCCCCCTTGAGCGTGATCACCTGCTGATCGGTGATCAAGGCCGCTGCATCGACGTCGAACTGCGCGTACACCTCATCCGTGAGTCCGGCTACTCGGACACTGGCGCCGCCATAGCCCTGACTGCGGTCAACCTGCTTTTCGCCGACGACAACGAGGGGCTAGGCGACGCCCTCAAGTATGTGAGGGATATTGACCCGTAAGGCAAATAGTTGATGGTCAGGAGGCGGCGTAGCGGACTTCGGGCTTGCGGAACAAGGATTT
>NZ_JBNCKT010000154.1:0-10063 GCF_049841675.1 Micromonospora sp. DT4 | reverse complement strand
CATCAAAGCCGGCAACTTCCACACCGCCGAACTCTTCAAAACCAACAACGCCCACAAACTTGACGCCAACGAGAAGATAAGCCTAGCCAACACTGCCGCCGAGTTAGCAGCCGTCATGCCCCACCACCACCAACAACAACAACTCCACCTGCTAGTCACAGGAATCCTCGAATGCCCACCGAAGGCGGCATAAGGACCTGTCTCGTCAGCGCACCGGTAGCTCAGGGCCGCCGTCGAGCAGCGCGCCGAGCAGGTCGCCGTACTCCTCGACCCGGTCCAGGACCTCGCCGGCGGTGAACTGGCGGACGGCCGGCTTCCGGCCGCGCGCGCCGGCCTCGACCTCGTCCCAGGTCAGCGGCGTCGAGACCGACGGCGTCCGCTGGGCGCGCAAAGAGTACGGCGCGACCGTGGTCTTCGCCGCGTTGTTCTGACTCCAGTCGATGAAGACCTTGCCGGGACGCAGGTTCTTCGCCATCTTCGAGACGATCAGCTTCGGGTGAGCCTTCTCCAGCTCCTCGGCGACCCGACGCGCGTAGGCGGACACGTCGTCGGCGGACTGGGCGCCGGCGATCGGGCAGCAGAGCTGCATGCCCTTCTTGCCGGACGTCTTCGGGTACGAGTCGATGCCGTCGTCGGCGAGCCGGTCGCGCATCAGCACGGCGGCCGGGCAGCACTCGGCGAGCCCGGCCGGCGGCCCCGGGTCCAGGTCGACGACCATCACGTCCGGGTGCTCGTCGACCTTCCACTGCGGTGTGTGCAGCTCCAACGCGGCGAGGTTGGCCAGCCAGACCAGGGTGGGCAGGTCGTCGGCGACCACGTAGTCGATGGTCTCCCGGCCCCTGGTCGACCCGGGCGCGGGCAGCGTCTCGACGCGTACCCAGTCCGGGGTCGCGGCCGGCTTGTTCTTCTCGAAGAAGGACTTGTCGTCCACCCCGTTGGGGAAGCGGATCCGGGTGACCGGCCGGTCGGCCAGGTGCGGCAGCAGCACCGGCGAGATCCGGGTGTAGTAGTCGATCACCTCGCCCTTGGTGAAGCCGACCGCCGGATAGAGGACCTTGTCCAGGTTGGACAGCTCAAGCGCGCGGCCCTCGACGTCCACCCGCAGCTTCTCAGCCGGCATCGTCGACCTCCTCCGGCGGCTTGTCCGGGCGCAACCGCAGCACCCGGGGAAAGCGCAGCCGGCCGTCGGGGGTGCGCTGGCCGTACTTCACCTCCACCACCACCCGGGGTTCTACCCAGATGGCCCCCCGGGCATCCTCGCGCGGCACCCCGGGTGCGAACGGTGACGCGCCGGAACGCAGCGGCTCCAGCTCGGCGAGGAGCTGCCGTTCGATGGCCGCGCCGATCCCGCCGCCGACCCGGCCCCGGTAGATCAACCGGCCATCCGGACCGGGCACCCCGACCAGGAGCCCGCCGACACGCCGCGCGCCCGGCCGCCAGCCCCCGACCACGAAGTCGCCGGTCACCTCCAGCTTGACCTTCACCCAGTCGGGGGAACGCACCCCGGGGCGGTAGACCGCGCCGATCCGCTTGGCCATCACCCCCTCCAGGCCGTGCTCACCGGCCGCCTCGTACGTCGCCGGACCGTCGGCGAACACCGGCGGCACCGCCCACCGGGCGCCGCCGAGCGCGAGCGCGTCCAGGGTCTCCCGGCGGCGCTCGTACGGCCAGCCGGTCAGGTCGTCGCCGTTCAGCCGCAGCAGGTCGAAGATCATGTACGTGACCGGCATGACCGCCGCCAGCCGGGCCGCCTTGGTGCGGTCCCGCACGTGCATCCGCTCGGCGAGCGCCGTGAACGACGGCTGGCCGCCCTCGCCGAGCAGCACCACCTCGCCGTCGAGCAGTGCGTCGTCGACCTGCTCGCGCAGGGTGGCCAGTTCGGGGTACGCGGCGGTGATCTCCACGCCGGAGCGGGCATACAGGTGTTGGGCACCGCCGGAGATGTCAGCGAGCGCCCGGACGCCGTCCCACTTGAACTCGTACGCCCAGCCGTCACCCGCCGGGAGCAGCCCGGTCATCGCGAGCATCGGCTTGAGCGGCGCGCCGGGCACGACCCGACTGTAGTAGCAGGCCGAACACCTCGCGTCAGGTTCTTCCGGATGCGAGCATGGTCGATACCGGGGAAGGGAGCGCAGGATGCGTGCCATCTGGAAGGGAGCCGTGTCGTTCGGGCTCGTCTCGATCGGGGTGAAGCTCTACTCCGCCACCGAGGAGAAGGACATTCGGTTCCACCAGGTGCACCGCGAGGACGGCGGCCGCATCCGCTACAAGCGCACCTGCTCGGTCTGCGGCGAGGAGGTCACCTACGACGACATCGCCAAGGGCTACGACATCGGCGGCGGCGAGATGGTGATCCTCACCGACGAGGACTTCGCCGACCTGCCGCTGACCAGCTCCCGGGCAATCGACGTGCTGGAGTTCGTCCCCGCCGAGCAGGTCGACCCGATCCTCTACAACAAGGCGTACTTCCTGGAGCCGGAGGGCACCGCCACCAAGCCGTACATGCTGCTGCGCGACGCGTTGATCGACTCGGAGCGGGTGGCCATCGTCAAGGTGGCGCTGCGCCAACGTGAACAGCTCGCCACGCTACGGGTGCGCGAGGGCGTGCTGCTGCTCAACACGATGCTCTGGCCGGACGAGATCCGTACCCCCGACTTCGGCTTCCTCGACGAGGACCTGAAGGTCCGTCCGCCGGAGCTGGCGATGGCCAGCTCCCTGATCGACTCGATGACCGGCGAGTTCGAGCCGGACGTCTTCACCGACGACTACCGGGCCGCGTTGCAGGAGGTCATCGACGCCAAGGTGGAGGGTCGGGAGGTCGTCCAGCCGGAGGAGGCCGAGGAGGCCCCGGCCGCGGCGGTGGACCTGATGGCCGCGCTGAAGGCATCGGTGGACCGGGCCCGGGCGGCCCGCGGCGAACAGCCCTCCCGGGGTGGCGGCGGCGAGCCGACGCCCATCTCGTCGGCCCGCTCGGCGCAGAAGGCAGCCGAGAAGAAGGCCGCCAAGGCGCCCGCGACGAAGACCACGGCGAAGAAGACCGCCGAGAAGGCGGCCGAGCCGGCGAAGAAGACCGCCGCCAAGAAGACCGCCGCGAGAAAGGCCGAGCCGGCGAAGAAGACCGCCGCGCGCAAGACCGCACCCCGCAAGAGCGCCTGAGGTACGCGGCACCGCCGGTGTCCGCCGGACCAGGTACGCTCCGCCGGCCGTCGGCCACCGGAGGAGCCCCCATGCCGTACACCCCTGACCTGGACCGGTTGTTGACGCCCGGGGCCCGCTTCACCGACGAGCACGGCGCGTACCTCGTCGAGCCCCATCCGGTGGGCGACGTCGTGCTGCCGACCGGGCGGGTGGTCGGGTGCGATCCGCTGGTCTGCCCGGAGGCCGAGCCGTACACGGTCGAGGTGACGCCGGGGCGGTATCGCGCCCGCGCCTGGGTGGCTGCGGTGCTGCGGGAGGACGCCGAGGTGGACCGCCGGGTGGCCGCGCTGGAACTGGTGATCTCAGACGAGCCGACGACCCGCTGGGAGCCCGCCGTCGTGGGCGACCAGGACGTCGCCGCGCTCGGCGCCGACGACTACTTCGGGTACGGCGTGGACGCCGGCGCCGGCACCCTGGCCGACCCGACCGCGCTCGCCGCGCTGGAGAGTTGGGACGAGGAGCGGATCGAGGACGTCTTCATCCCCGCCGAGCTGCCCTCGTCGCCGGTTCCGGGGCTGATCACGGCCGTCCTCGACGAGGCCACCGGCGCGAACGTCGTCACTGTCTCCACGGGCTGGGGGGACGGCTGCTACGGCACCTGGATCGGGCGGGCCGCCGACGGGCGGCTCACCTCGTTCGTGACCGACTTCATGGTGATCCCGGAGTAACGTCCCGCCGAAGGCGGTCCTGGGCGATCCGAGGCGTCCGGGGCGGGCACGGCGGGCCGCCGGGCGGGTACCGTGTGCGTCGGCTTTCCCCCCGGCACCGGGTGCCGGCCACACCTTCGCAGCAGGGAGTCGACGACGTGAGCGAGCGCACGCAGGAGAACCGGTCGGAGGGCCAGAGCCCGGCGACGAAGGCGGGGCGGCGGCTGGCCGCCCAGCTGGCGGCGCAGAAGGCGGCCGAGGCGAAGCGCCGCCGCCAGGCGTGGGCCGGTGGGCTCGCCGGTGTCGCCGTGATGGCGCTGCTGATCGGCGGTTTCGTCTGGATCGACAGCAAGCGGGACGACAAGCCCTCCACCGCCTCCGGCGCCAACCCGTCCGCCTCCGCTGCGGCCCCGGACGCCCCCACCGCGCCGCCCGCACTGCAGTTGCCCGAGGGTTCCGACCCGGCGCTGGGCACCAAACCGACGGTGAAGGCGGGCACGGGCGAGCTGAAGAAGCTCACGGTCACCCCGATGATCAAGGGCACCGGCCCAGCGGTCAAGAAGGGGCAGAACATCACCACCAACTACGTGGGCGTCTTCTACAAGGACGGCAAGGAGTTCGACTCGTCCTGGAACGCCGGTCAGCCGGTTACCTTCCCGATCGGCGTGGGCCAGGTCATCCCCGGCTGGGACCAGGGTCTGGTGGGCGTGACCGTGGGCAGCCGCGTGCAGCTCGACATCCCGGGCGAGCTGGCGTACAGCAACGACGAGGCCAAGGCCGGCGGCCGTCCGGCCGGTCCGCTGCGCTTCGTGGTGGACGTGCTCGCCGCCCAGTGACCTGTCCGGATCGTCCTGGTTGTCGCCGCGGCGCGATGGAGTTGTTCACATGGGGCTTCCTGCCCGTCACCCTCCGGCAGTAGGTTCGGCGATCAAGGACGCCACCGAGGCCAACACCTCCGACAACGGCGCCGGCACCGAGGCCGCCGAGCATCCGTGGCGGGCCCCGCCGTCGGGCAGGATAGGCGCGTGGTGGATACGGTGGTCTTCGACCTGGACGGCGTGATCGTGGATTCCGAACCGGTGTGGGAGGAGGTCCGGCGGGCGTACGTGGCGGCACACGGTGGCACGTGGCAGCCCGACACCCAGCGCCGGTTGATGGGCATGAGCACCGGCGAGTGGGCCCACTACCTCAGCGGTGAGCTGGGTGTGCGACGCACCGCGGCGCAGGTCGCCGACGAGGTGGTGCGGGAGATGGCGCAGCGCTACCGGGAGCACGTGCCGCTGATCGACGGCGCCGACGACGTGGTGCGCGGGTTGGCCGCGCGGTGGCCGCTCGGGTTGGCCAGTTCGTCGCCGACGCGGCTGATCGCGGCGGCGCTGGACGCCACCGGCCTGACCGACGCGTTCGACGCGACCCTGTCCACCGAGGAGACCGAGCGGGGCAAGCCGGCGCCGGACGTGTACCTGAGCGTCGCGCAGCGCCTCGGCGTCGACCCGGCCCGCTGCGCGGCCGTGGAGGACTCGTCCAACGGCGTGCGCTCGGCCGCGGCGGCGGGGATGCGGGTGGTGGCGGTGCCGCACGGGTCGTACCCCCTCGATCCGGACGCCGCCGGGCTCGCGGCCGTGACGCTCGGGTCGATCGGTGAGTTGACCCCCGAGCTGGTGGACGGCTTGGCATGACGGGAACGCCGCGAGGTATGCGGTCGAGGATTCGGCAGTCGGCAAGGTGCTGATCACCACCAGCGACGCCTGAACGGGTCGAGGGGCACCCGATTTCCCCGTCACCGGGACAGAGGCGAGCAATTTTCGCAACAATGACGGTGCGGGGTCACCCGCGTGGAGCGGGCGGCCCCGGCGCGGTGCGAACGCCGGGGCCGCCCCTGGGGAGGAATGTCAGGAGTACTCCTCTGCCCATAGGCGACGGTGCCCGGGAAGACGTTACGGTGTTGTCAGCTCCCGGACAGTCAGCTCGCCTTCGGCGTACCGCGAACGGACGACTTTCTTGTCGAACTTGCCCACGCTGGTCTTCGGCACCGTGTCGATGAACGCCCACCGCTCGGGCAACTGCCAGCGGGCCACCGAGTCGGCCAGGAAGTCCCGCAGCTCCTCGGCGGTCACCGAGGCGCCCTCCCGGATCACCACGGTCGCCAGTGGCCGCTCGTCCCACCGCTCGTCCGGTACGCCCACCACGCACGCCTCCAGCACGGCCGGGTGGGCCATCAGCGCGTTCTCCAGCCCCACCGACGAGATCCACTCACCGCCGGACTTGATCACGTCCTTCGCGCGGTCGGTCAGCGTGATGTACCCGTCGGGGGACAGCGTGCCGACGTCACCCGTACGCAGCCACCCGTCGCGGAACTTCTCCTCCTCCGGGGCGTCGTCACCGACGTACCGGGCGGTCACCCACGGCCCCCGGACCTCCAGCTCGCCCACGGCCGTGCCGTCGGCGGGCAGCGGCTCGCCCGATGGGCCGACGATCCGCGCCTGCACGCCGGCCGGCACGCGGCCCTGCGTGTAGCGGTAGCGCCACGCCTGCTCCCCGGACACACCCGCGGGCGGACGCGAGACCGACCCCAGCGGCGACATCTCCGTCATCCCCCAGGCGTGGATGACGTCGATCCCGTGCCGCTCGTCGAACGCGTGCATCAGCGCCGGCGGACAGGCCGAACCGCCGACGATCACCTCGGTGAGCGACGAGGTGTCCACGTCGTGGCCGTCCAGGTAGGCCAACAGGTCGGTCCAGATGGTCGGCACCGCGCCGGCCAGGGTGGGCCGCTCGGCGGCGATCATCTCGGCGATCGGCGCGGCCTGGAGAAAACGGTCCGGCATGATCAGCGACGCGCCGGAGAGGAACGCCGCGTACGGCAGGCCCCACGACATGGCGTGGAACATCGGCACGATGGCCAACTCCCGGTCGGTCGGCCCCAGACCGAAGCCCTCCGGCATGCATACCTGCAACGAGTGCAGGTAGATCGACCGGTGCGAGTAGGCGACACCCTTCGGGTTGCCGGTCGTGCCGGACGTGTAGCAGAGCGCCGCGGCGTCGCGCTCGTCCACCTCCGGCCACTCGTACACGTCCGGGCGGTCGGCGAGCAGCGCGTCCCAGTGGTGCACGGTGATCCGGCCGCCGGCCGCGGCCACCAGCGGCGCCGGATCGCCACCGCCGACCACCACCACGTGCCGCACCGTGTCCAGCTCGCCGATCACCCGGGCCAGCAGCGGGATGAGCGTGGTGTCGACCAGCACCACCCGGTCCTGTGCGTGGTTGGCGATGTAGACGACCTGGTCGGGAAAGAGCCGGATGTTGAGCGTGTGCAGCACCGCGCCCATGCTGGGCACCGCGAAGTAGGCCACCAGATGCTCGTTGTTGTTCCACATGAAGGTGGCGACGCGCTCGTCGCCGGTCACCCCGCACTCGTCGCGCAGCGCGTGGGCCAGCCGGGCCGCCGTGCGGCGCACCTCGGCGTACGTCATCCGGCGGGGTTCGGCGCCCGTCCAGGTGACCACCTCGGCCGTGCCGTGCACTCCTGCGCCGTGATCGAGAATCCGGGAGACCTGCAGGGGAGCGTCCATCATCGTGCTACGCATGGGTAACAAGCTAGTGTCGGCGGTCACACGTTGGGAACCCCCGTAAATTGTCGCAGGTGAGCATCTCCTGGGCCGACTCGTACGTGGGGCAGTTACGCGCGCTCGCCGGGGACCGGACGCTGATGTTCGTCGGCGCCCGTGCCGTGGTCAGCGACAACGCGGGGCGCATCCTGCTGATCCAACGCTCCGACAACGGCCAGTGGGCCATGCCCGCCGGGGCCATGGAGTTGGGCGAGTCGATCGCCGACTGCGCGGTACGCGAGGTCCGCGAGGAGACCGGGCTGCGGGCGCTACGGGTCTGCGCGTTCGCCCTCTACACCGGCCCGGACCGCACCAGCACCAACATGTACGGGCACACGTACCAGGTCTTCACCACGGCGTTCAAGGTGGAGGAGTGGGACGGGCAGCTGACCCGACTCACCGATGAGACCACCGACGCGGGCTTCTTCGCCCGTGACCGCTTCCCCGCCCCACTCTCCGCCTCGGTCCTGGAGACCCTGGCCGACCTGGACGTCTTCGAGCAGACGAACAGACTCATTCTCAAGTAGCGCGGCGGTCGAGTGCGCTACTCCGCGTCCGCCTGGGCTCGGAGCGCGGATGTGCCGACGAGCCTGATGACTGTGAGTCATAAATATGCCTCACAGTCATCAGGCTCGTCAGGGAGTGCCGCCGTCGCGGACAGCTCCGCTCGGCCGAAGGTGGTCAGATCATCGTTTGGGACTTGGCCTCCATGTCGGCGGCGGCCTCGTCCTTGGACTCACGCGTCAGCGGCTTGCCGCCCGGCGCCGGCGCCTCGCCACCGAGTGGGTCGGCCCCACCCTTCGCGCCCTGCGGGCCGGTGCCCCGTAGCTCGTTGTTCGGCATCGCCAGGGTCACCAGCACCGCCAGGATGGCCACCAGCCCGGCGGTCAGGAAGACCATGTCCAACGCGTCGACGAAGGCGTTCTGGATCGCCGTCCGCACCGGCCCGGGCAGCGCCATGATCGTCGCCGGGTCGTTGATCGAGATGTTCGTGCCGCCGCTCGCCGCGACCGCCGCCCGCTGCTCCGGCGGAAGCTGGGCGATCGCGCCCGGCAGCCGGTCGGACAGTCCCCCGGCGAGCCGCGAGGAGAGCACCGCGCCGAGGATCGCCACCCCGAAGGAACCGCCCAGCGACCGGAAGAAGGTCGCCGACGAGGTACCCGCGCCCAGGTCACGCACGGAGACGGCGTTCTGGACGGCGAGGACCAACGACTGCATGCACAGGCCCAGGCCGACGCCGATCACCACCATGAAGGCGAACGCGAGCCAGTGCGAGGTGCCCACCGACAGTTGGGTGAACAGGAACATGCCGACCAGCAGCGTCACCGACCCGGCGACCGGGAACCACTTGTACCGGCCGATCCGGCTCATCGCCCGGCCGGTGAGGATCGAGGTGATGATGATGCCCGCCATCATCGGCAGCATCAGCAGACCGCTGCGGGTCGGCGAGGCGCCCTTGACGATCTGGAGGTACAGCGGGATGAAGATGATCGACCCGAACATCACCAGACCGAGCACGAAGCCGGCCGAGTTGGCCAGGGCGAACGTGGCGCTGCGGAACAACCGCAGCGGCAGGATCGGTTCGGCGACCCGCGCCTCCTGAAGCACGAAGAGCACGGCCAGCACCGCACCGGCGACGAAGAGGCCGATGATCAGCCCGGAACTCCACGCGTACTCGTTGCCGCCCCAGCTCAGCGCGAGCAGGAGGCAGCTCACCCCGGCCACCAGCAGGCCGGCGCCGAGCCAGTCGATCGCGTGGTTCCGGCGCTCGAACGGGATCAGCCGCATCACGTGGTAGCAGACCACGATGGCCAGGATCGCCAGCGGCACGTTGATGTAGAAGATCCACCGCCAGTCGGTCTCGGCGAAGTATCCACCGACCAGCGGGCCGGCCACCGACGCGATGCCGAACACCGCCCCGAAGAGGCCCTGGTAGCGGCCTCTCTCCCGGGGTGAGACCACGTCCGAGACGATCGTGAACGCCAGCGTCAGCAGACCACCGGCGCC
This sequence comes from Micromonospora sp. DT4, assembly GCF_049841675.1. Classification (NCBI taxonomy): domain Bacteria; kingdom Bacillati; phylum Actinomycetota; class Actinomycetes; order Micromonosporales; family Micromonosporaceae; genus Micromonospora; species Micromonospora sp. DT4. Next base: position 603 of record NZ_JBNCKT010000154.1, on the reverse strand, counting down.
GAGGCCCTGGATGCCCCGCGTGACGATCAGCTGGGTCATGTTCTGCGACAGCCCGGCCAGCAGTGACCCGAGCAGGAACGTGCCGATCGAGAAGAGGAAGACCGGGCGACGCCCGTACAGGTCGGCCATCTTGCCGTACAGAGGCGTCGAGGCGGTCGAGGCGAGCAGGTACGCCGTGACCACCCACGAGTAGTGGTTGATCCCGCCCAGCTCACCGACGATGGTCGGCAGAGCCGTACCGACGATGGTCTGGTCGAGGGCGGCCAGCAACATGCCGGTCATCAGGCCCAGCATGAGGAGTCTGATCTGCTGGCGGTTCAACACCGGCGCGGCAGAGGCTTCGGTGGTCATCAAGCCCTCTTTCCCGACCACCGAAGAACATGCCCCACACCGAAAAAAACCCACCCCTCCCACCCCACCCCCACCCCCACCCCCACCCAGGTTGATCATGAGGTTATTGCCACGACACGCCGGGCGGGACGGCAATAACCTCATGATCAATGGGGTGAGGCGGGGGATGGGGGGAGCTAGGGCCTGTCTTGTGGATCATGGTTGGTGGGGTAGGAACATCACGGGTGTCCGGAGTGTTACCCGAGCGCTATG
>NZ_JBNCKT010000153.1:0-10180 GCF_049841675.1 Micromonospora sp. DT4 | reverse complement strand
GAAATCCTTGTTCCGCAAGCCCGAAGTCCGCTACGCCGCCTCCTGACCATCAACTATTTGCCTTACGGGTCAATAATCCAACGTCCGATGGATAATCGTCGGGTGTCGGCGGCCCGTCAAGAGCCCGTGGGTCCGTACAGGCCGGTCAGGAAGCGGTGCACGAACGCCCGGAACTCGCGGCGCTCCCGGGCAGCCGGCGCGCCCGCGGCCAACGCCACGACGTGGCCGTGGGTGGCCCAGACCAGGCTGCGCACGGTGACGTGCGGGGTCGGCTCGACCAGCGCGCCGGCCGCCGCGGCGGCGGTCAGCAGCTCCGCGACCAGCTGGTAGAGCGGCTCGGCGTAGCGCTGGTCCAACTCGGCGTGCCGCCGCGGCTCCAACCAGCGTCGCAGCCACAGCGCGGTGGTCTCCGGGTGGTCCTGGAGGAAGTCCACGAACACGTCGACCAGGTCGTGCAGCGCCCGTCGTGCCGGTTCCGGGCCCGCGTCGAAGGCCGCGCGGGCCCGCTCGGCGGCCTCGGTGAGGACCTGCCGCTCGACGGCGAACACGCGCGCGAAACACGCCTCGTAGAGGGCTGCCTTCGTACCGGTGTGGTGGGCGACCGTGGCGACGTCGACCCCGGCGGCGGCGGCGACCTCCCGCAGCCCGACGGCGTCGAAGCCACGCTCGGCGAACAGCGCGGTCGCGGCGGTGAGCACCACCTCGCGGGTCGGTCGGGCCTGGTCGCGCCGGGGCCGACCCGGACGGCGTCGGGGCATGGTCATGGCCGCCATTGTGCCCCTAGAATCCAGCAACTGTTGGATTGCGGAGAGGATCCGGCGATGACCGGGCTCGACCGGCGGCCCGCGGCCGCCACCGACGCGACGCTGCCCCGTGGTCCCCTGGCCGGGTTCGCCGCCGGCTCGCTCGGCATGGGTGTCTGGGTGACCGTCCCCGGCCTGCTGCTGCTCTACTTCCTCACCGACGTGCTGGCCGTCGAGCCGTGGCTGGCCGGTCTCGCGCTGCTGCTGCCGAAGATCGCCGACGTGCTGCTGCACCCGTGGGTCGGGCATCGCGCCGACGTCGAGCAGGCCCGACGGGGCGAGCGGCGACGGCTGCTGCTGCTCGGCTGCGCCCTGCCGGTCGCGTTCGCCGCGCTGTTCGCGGTGCCCGGCGGCCTGGCCGGCGCGCCCGCCGCCGTCTGGGTGGCGGTGGCCTTCGTCGCCGGCAACCTGCTCTTCGCCGCCTACCAGGTGCCCTACCTGGCCACCCCGGCCGACCTGTGCATCGGCTACGACGAACGCACCCGGCTGATGGCGTTCCGGATGGTCGTGCTGACCCTCGGCATCCTGGCCTCCGGGCTGCTGGCCCCGCTGCTGACCGGCGGCGACGCCGCGACCCGGGGCGGCTACCAGCGCATGGGCGTCGTCCTGGCCGTCGCGATGCTGGCCGCCATGCTCGTCGGCGTTGCCGGCATCGCCCGGCTGCGCGGCGCCGCGCCGAACACCACCGCGCCGGGGCACGGCGGGTGGCGGGCGCTGCGCACCGCCCTGCGCGACCGGCAGTTCCGCCCGCTGGTCGCCGCCTACCTGGCCATGTCCACCGCCACCCACCTGGTCCTCGCCGGGGTGCCCTACTACGCGGAGTACGAGCTGCGCGCCCCCGGTTTGACCACCGTGTTGGTGGCCGCGTTCGTCGCACCGGCGCTGCTGGTCACCCCCGCCTGGCTGGTCCTGGCCCGCCGGGTGGGCAAGCAGCGGGCGCTGCTCGGCGCGCAGGGCGCGTTCGCGGCCGGGTCGCTTGTGCTGGCGGTGGGCCGCCCGGCCGGCCTGCCGGTGCTCGTCGGCGCGGTGGCGGTGCTCGGGGTGGCGTTCGCCGGCATGCAACTACTGCCGTTCTCGATGCTGCCCGACGTGATCCGCGCGGCCAGCGACACCACCGGAGCGGGCACCTACACCGGGGTGTGGACGGCCACCGAGGCCACCGGCGCGGCCCTGGGCCCGTACGCGTACGCCCTCTGCCTGGCCGTGGGTGGTTTCGTGGCGTCCACGGCCGGCGCGTCGCCGACGCAGCCGGACGCGGCGCTCGCGGCGGTCCGCTACGGCTTCGGGCTGCTGCCGGCGGCGGCGATGCTCGCCGCGCTGCTGCTGCAGCGCCGCTACACCCTGGACGCGGCGGCCCGGGCGGTGACCTGAGCGGTCGGCACTAGACTTCGCCCTCGATGGACGACGCCCCGCTCACCCCCACCGAGACCCGCCCGTGCGCCCACTGTGGACGGCCGGTGCCGCAGCGTGTCGGCGCGGGACGGCCGTTTCGCTACTGCCGCGACAACGACGGCGCCTGTCAGCGCGCCTCGCGTAACAGTCGGATGCGCCACCGCAACGCCCCCGGCCTGCCCGGGCAGGTGGCCCGCACGTGGGAGGCGGTGGACCGCCTCGACCAGATCGTCGAGACGTTGACCGAGGCCTTGCACGCCGAACTGTCCCCGGTGGGTGTGCAGCGGCAGCTCGCGCAGGTCCGCGCGGAGGCCGCCACCGAGATCGCGGCCGCGCAGACCGAACGCGACGAGGCCCGCGACGACGCCGAGGCCGCGTCGGCCGACGCGGCCCGCGCCCGCGAGCAGGCCCGCGTGGCCCGCGCCGAGGCCGACGACGCCACGCGACGTGCCGAGGCCGCCGCGCAGCGCGCCGACGCGGCCGACGAGCGCGCCCAGCGGGCCGAGGCCGCCCGCGACCAGGCCCGCCACGACGTCAGCGCCGCCGAGGCGCTGCGGACGCAGGCGGAACGCGACCGCGACCAGGCCCGCGCCGAGGTGCGTGACCTGCGGGCCGAACGCGACACCGAACGGCAGCGCGCGGCCGACCTGACCGTCGAGCGGGACGCGGCGCGCGCCGACGCCGAGCGGGCCACGCGGGACGCCGCCGAAGCGGGCGAGCGGGCCACGCGGTGGCAGGCCGAGGCGCAGGACGTGCGGCGTCAGATCGACCAGGCCCGCGCCGACGCCGCGCGCACCCGCGCCGAGGCGGCGGACTCCGCCCGGGCTCGGGAGCAGGCCGAGCGGGCCCGGGACCGTGCCCAGGTCGCCGCCGCCGAGGCCAACGACGCCCGGCAGGAGGCCGCCGAGCTGGCCGCCCGGCTGCGCGCGGAGCTGACCGCCGCGACCACGCAACGCGACGCTCTCGCCGTCGACCTCACCGCCGCCCGGCAGGCTGCGGCCACCGCCGAGGGCCGGCTGACCGCCCTGACGGTACGACTCGACGCCGCCGAGGCCGACCGGGACGTCGCCCAGCGGCGGGTGGCGCAGCTCGGTGACCAGGTCAGCGATCTGGCGCTGGCGCTGGCCCGCCTGGGCGCCGCCGCCCCCACCGGCGCGGGCGCTTCCGACCGGGATGCGACGCCGGCGCAACCTTGACCACATCCGGGCCGTTAACATCCCCGGTGGCAGTCACGACACGCCACCGACGTGGCCTCCGGCTCCTGGCCGGCTACCCTTGGTTCCGGCCCGCCCGTGGACGCCTTACGCCCTCGGGCGGGAATGGGGCGACGGGAACACGCCGTTACACCCAGAAGACCAGCACCACGAACGAGGGGAAGTCGATCATGGGCGAGCGCATGCTGCGCGGAAGCCGCCTGGGCGCGGTCAGCTACGAATCCGACCGCAACACGGAGCTCGCGCCGCGTCAGACCCGCGAGTACCTCTGCGCCAAGGGCCACCAGTTCGAGGTGCCGTTCGCCGTCGACGCCGAGGTCCCGACGACCTGGGAGTGCAAGTTCGACGGCAGCGTCGCCCGACTCGTCGACGGCAGCGAGCCGGAGCAGAAGAAGGCCAAGCCACCGCGTACCCACTGGGACATGCTGCTGGAACGGCGCTCGATCGCCGAGCTCGAGGACATCCTCGCCGAGCGGCTCCAGGAGGTTCGTACCCGCCGCGGCCGCGCCTGAGCCGCACCCGCACGACACGGCGCCCCCGGGGTTTCCCGGGGGCGCCGTCGTGTGTGTGGATCAGTTGCGACCCGGCTGGACGATCTCCCCCTCGATGGCCCGGCCACCGTCGACGACCACCGGCTGCTCCGGCTGCGGAGGCGGTGTCGGCTGCGGCGCGCCCTGACGCACCCGGACCGTACGCGGCCCGAACAGGTCACCGGCGACCATCGACGACACCCGCCGCTCGGCGGTGCGTTGCACCCCTGCGCGAGCCAACCGGCGCACCGGCGGCACCATCAGCAACAACCCGACCAGACCGCTGACCAGACCGGGTATCGCCAGCAGCAGCGCACCGGCCAGCCCGACGAGCCCGTCGGTCACCTGCCGTCCCGGCGGCTGCCCGGCCTGCGCGGCCGTGCGGAACCCGCGCCAGGCGCGCATTCCCTCCCGGCGCAGCAGCACCAGCCCGAGCAGGGACGCGGCGAACACCAGCAGCACCGCCGCGCCGAACCCCACCGCCCGGCCCACGACGACGAACACCGCAAGCTCCAGCACCACCGTCACCAGCAGGGCCAGCGGCACGAACCTCAGTCCTCGGCGCATCTCACCTCATCGCCACCCCGCGGCACGACACGAACCGCACATCCAGCATGACACGGCCGCGCTCACGGCCACCGCACCTGACCCGTGGGGGTGCCGTTCAGGCTGCGGCGTACCGCCTGCCGCCGGTCCCGCACACCCCACGTGGTGATCCGCCACAGCGCCTCGGCGACGATGCGCGGGCTCATCTTGCTGTCACCGCGTTCCCGCTCGGCGAACGTGATCGGCACCTCCACGATCCGCACCCCGGCCCGGTGCGCCAGCCGCGACAACTCCACCTGGAACGAGTACCCCTGCGAAGTCACCGACCCCAGGTCGATGGCGTCCAGAACGCTGGTCCGGTACACCCGGTAGCCGCCGGTGGCGTCCGAGACGGGCATACCCAACGCGAGACGCGCGTACAGGTTGCCGCAGCGCGACAGCAGCAGCCGCCGCAGCGGCCAGTTCACCACCTGCGCGCCGCTGGTCCACCGCGACCCGATCACCACGTCGGCGTCGCGGGCGGCGTCCAGCAGCGCCGGCAGGTCCTCCGGGGCGTGCGAGCCGTCCGCGTCCATCTCCACCACCGCGTGGTAGCCGCGCTCACGCGCCCACCCGAACCCCGCGAGGTACGCGGCGCCCAGGCCCTCCTTGCCCCGGCGGTGCAGCACCTGCACGTGCGGGTCGCCGTCGGCGAGGGCGTCGGCGATCGCGCCGGTGCCGTCGGGGCTGTTGTCGTCGGCGATGAGGATCCGCACGGCGGGGGCGGCCCGGCGGACCCGACCCACGATCGCCGCGATGTTGTCGGCCTCGTTGTAGGTGGGGATCACCACGAGGACGCGGCCCACCCCGGGCACCTCGTCCGGACGCCGGATCGTATCGGTCGCCTGGATCACGGTTCCTCCGCTCCCGCCGGCGTACCGGCTGCTGCTATCCGGGCACGACCCGCTGGCGGCGGCGCAGCACGCCTGCGCCGGCCAGGGCGGCCACCGCCAGCCCGGCGAGGGCCACCTCCGGCCACCAGCCGAGGCCGGTGGCGAGGGTACGCCCGCTGTCGAGCCGTAGCTGCCGCACCACGACCTCCCGGGTGTTGAACCCGGTGGCATCGCTTACCCGCCCGTCGGGGGCGACGAACCCGGACACCCCGACCGTGGAGGCCATCAGCGCCGGCCGGCCGTGCTCGACGGCCCGCAACCGCACCATGGCCAACTGCTGGCGGGCCTCCGCCTCGTTGAAGGTCGCGTTGTTGGTCTGCACCACCAGCAGCTGCGCGCCGCCGGTGACGGTGTCGCGGACCACCTCGTCGTAGGCGACCTCGAAACAGATCACGTCGCCGAGGACCGCCGGGCCGGCGCGTACCACGCCCGGGGTGCTGCCGGCTACGAAGTCGTTACGGATCAGGTCGACCTTGTCGCTGACCCTGCGCGCGATGTCCCGCAGCGGCACGTACTCGGCGAACGGCACCGGGTGGCGTTTGGCGTAGAGCTGCGCCATGTCCGCGCCGGTGCCAGGCTGCCACAACATGCCCGCGTTGCGGACCTGTCCGGGGCCGGGCCCGAGCAGCACCGCACCGACCAGGATGGGCGCGCGGATCGTGTCGGCGGCCTGGGAGATGCGGGCCCCGGCGGTGGGGTTGCGCAGCGGGTCGATGTCGCTGGAGTTCTCCGGCCACACCACCAGGTCGGGTTGCCGCTCGGCGCCGGCGGCAACCCGCGCGGCCAGCTCCAGGGTGGCGTCGACGTGGTTGTTCAGCACGGCCTGCCGTTGGGCGTTGAAGTCCAGCCCGAGGCGCGGCACGTTGCCCTGCACGATCGCCACGGTGACGGCGTTGCCGCCGCCCGCCGCGGCGACGGGCACCAGCAGGCTCACCGCGCCCACCGCCACGACGACAGCGGCCGGTACGGCAGCCGGCAACCACCACTCGGGCCGGGCCTCGTGGCGGGCCGCCCAGCCCCGCCAGACGGCGGAGACGAGCAGACCACCGGTGAGGGACACCGCGAAGGTGACCAGCGGCGCGCCGCCGAGGGCAGCCAGGCGCAGCAGCGGCGAGCCGTCCTGGCTGAACGCGAGACGCCCCCACGGGAACCCGCCGAACGGGGTGCGATCGCGCAGCGCCTCCTGCCCCACCCACAGCAACCCGGTCAGCGCCGGCCACTCCCAGCGGCCACGGTCGGCCAGCGGGGACACCCAGGCCGCAGCGGCGCCGAGCAGCGCCACGTAGCCGGCCTGCAGCAGGGACAGCAGCACCCACGGCAGGTAACCGGTGTGCAGGTTCGTCCAGGCCAGCATCGGCGCGAACAGCGCCACCCCGGTGAGGAAACCCAGGCCCGCGCCGGCGCGCATCCGTCGCCGGTGGGCGGCGGCGGCCAGCAACGCCACGCCGACGGGCGCGAGCGGCCACACCCCGTACGGTGGGAACGCCAGTAGCAGAGCCAACCCGGCGACGACGGCCATGGGCGCGGCCACGCGCAGCGGCAGCGGCCGACCTGCGGCGACCGGCGCGCTCAGCACCGTGGGGACGTGACTCTCGTCCCGGTCCAGGGTCGTCACCGCAGCTTCACCTCGATCACCCGCCGAAGGCTACCCGGCCGCCACCGCGGCCTTACCCCTGCTCCGCGAGCTTGCACTTTCTATCCCGACACAAGGGGCATTCCCGCCCATCTCGACGACAGAAACTGCAAGATCGGCGAGGTGGTGGGGTGAGGATGAAATCGGGGCGCGGCTGACGCCGCGCCCCGATGCTCCCAGGCCCTTCCCGGCCGGTGGGGCGAGGATGGGACACGCCGACCTTCGGACCGACCAGGCGGTTGACTGGCTGCCCCCGCCGGGCCGTTGTCTACTGGCCGTGCACCTCACCCTGCCCGTACACCGGTAATCGCGGCCGGTTCGCGCCGCCCCGCCGACCCCCGCCCGCTGGACCTGGCCGCCGCGACGATGACGCTGAAACAAGTCGCTCGGCCAGCGGACGAAGGGACGAAGCGAACAACAGCCGCTTCCCATGGTAGGACTCAAAGACGGTACGTGCTGCACCCCGTCTCCTGTCAACCCACCCCCGGCCTGTCGTGTGTTGCGCCACGGCGTGTCGGGTCGGCGTGTCTCACTGGGCGCCCAGGTGGTGACGCAGCAACGCCTGAGCCACCGTCCGGTGCTCCTCGGCGAGCAATCCGCTGGCGGCCAGCACGTAGTCGACGTCCACGACCGCCCGGGCGGCACGGGGCAACGCCCACCCGCCCGCGTGGTCGGCCAGGACCGCGGCCAGGACCTGCCCGGACGCGTCGACGGGCGCGTGCCGCAGCACCCCACCGGAGCCCACCAGCAGCCGCACGTCACGCAGGTCCCGCCCGGCCCGCTCGCCGGTGGCGACCCCACGGGCGTGCCGGCGCAGCGCCACCGTCGCCGCCAAGGTGGCGATCCGCGCGTCCACGGCCCGTTCGACGTCGTCGGCGGCCAGGAACGCCGGGTCGGCGGCCCGCCGGGCGGCGGCCACGCCGAGGTCGTCGGCGTCGGTGAGCAGCCGCTCCTCGACGGCGGCGCGGACGACCCCGGGGGCGCTCCACCGCATGCCCAGATCACCCTCGACGGTGCGGGCCCGCCACAGGCTGCCCGCGACCTCCCGGCCCGGCCCGGTGGCCCGCTCGTCGGGCGTGAGAACCGAGTACACGTCGGTGGTGGCCCCACCCACGTCGACGACGGCGAGGTCACCGCCGATCGTGTCGGCGAGCACCTCCACCCCGGTCAGGACCGCGTCGGGCGTGGCCGCCCGGACCAGACGGGTGAAACGGGTGCCCCGGGACAGTCGTTTACCGCCGATGACGTGCCGCAGGAACACCGCGCGGATCGCCGCGCGCGCCGACGCCGGCGCGAGGACCCCGATACGCGGCAGCACGTTGTCCGCGCCGCTCACCGGCACCCCAGCGGCCTCCAACAGCCCGATCAGCTCGGCACGCACATCGGCGTTGCCGGCCAGGACGACGGGTGTACGCCAGCGGGCGCGGGCCAGCCGGGTCGCGTTGTGGCAGATCGTGTCGGCGTCGCCGCCGTCGGTGCCACCCACCAGCAGCACCACGTCCGGGCGGGCCGCCCGCAGCGCGGTCAGGGCCGCCGCGTCGAGCCGCCCGGCGGCCGTGTGCACCACGTGCGCGCCGGCCGACAATCCGACCCGCCGGCCCGCCTGCGCGGTGACGAGGGCCTCGTAGCCGATCACCGCCAGCCGCAATCCACCGCCGGCCGACGAGCAGACGTACCACGGCATGGCACGCGCCCCGAGCCCGGCGGTGGCCGCCGTGGCCGCGGCGTCCAAACCACGCAGCACGTCGCTGCCCACCGTGGTGGGCGCGGCCGCCGCGCCGACGAGGACACCGGCGGCCAGGTCCACCACGGCCGCCTTGGTGTACGTCGAGCCGACGTCCGCGCAGACCGCCAGGGTCATGACCCGGCGGGTACGACCACGGTGCCGGTCGCGGTGACCGCCACGATCGGCGGGTCCAGGACCTCGGCAGCGGACTCGGAGCGGTCCGGGCGGCCCCGGCACACCACCGCGCAGCTCAACTCCAGGGTGCGGCTGCGGCTGCCCACCCGGGACACCTGCGCCGTCACCTCGACCACGTCACCGGCCCGGATGGGCGCCGTGAACCGCACATCGGAGTACCCGGCGAACAGGCCCTCGTCGCCGTCGGTGCGGATGCACACCTCCGTGGCGACGTCACCGAACAGTCCCAGGGCGTACGCGCCGTCGACGAGGTTGCCGGCGTAGTGGGCGTGCGCGTACGGCACGTACCGCCGGTGCGTCACCGTCAACCCGAGCCGCGCGTCGGTCATGCCATCGCCTTCCGTTGCGTGATCAGGGCGTACACCAGGTAGCTGGCCACCTCGCCGGGCGTGGTGCCCCGACCGAAGATCCGGTCCACGCCCAACTCGTCGGTCATCGTCTCGTCGAAGCGGGGACCGCCGACGATCAGCAGCGGCCGCCGACCCGCCGGCATGGCCTCCCGGAACGCCGCCGACATCTCCCGCGTGTTGTGCAGGTGCGCGTCGCGTTGCGTAACAACCTGCGACACGAGCACCGCGTCGGCCTTCTCCGCCCGCGCCGCCTCCACCAGCTCCGGGACGCTGACCTGTGCGCCCAGGTTGGTGACCTTCAGCTCCCGGTAGTACTCCAGGCCCTTCTCCCCCGCGATGCCCTTGACGTTGAGGATCGCGTCGATGCCGACGGTGTGCGCATCCGTGCCGATGCACGCGCCGACCACGGACAGCTTGCGCCGCAGCCGCTGCTTGATCACCGTGTTGACGTCCTTGGCCGACAGCAGCGCGAAGTCCCGCTCCACCACCTGCACCGCGTCCAGGTCGACCAGGTGGTTGACCCGCCCGTACACCACGAAGAACGTGAACCCGTCGCCCATCGGTTTGGCGTGCACCACCATCCCCGGGTCGATGCCCATCTTGTTGGCCAACTGCACCGCCGCGCCCTCGGCCCGCTTGTCATGCGGCACCGGCAGGGTGAACGACACCTGCACCATGCCGTCGCCGGTGGTGTCCCCGTACGGGCGCACGATCTGCTTACTCACGCCACCGCCTCGCGGTGGCGTAAGCGCCTGGCTGCTGTGCTGGCCGGTTCGCTCGCTACGCTCGCTCATTGGTGCACCCTTGTCTCACTCGGGCCGATCGGGGTTCGAGTGCACCGGTGACTGTCGGGCCATCG
>NZ_JBNCKT010000152.1:0-10190 GCF_049841675.1 Micromonospora sp. DT4 | reverse complement strand
CATAGCGCTCGGGTAACACTCCGGACACCCGTGATGTTCCTACCCCACCAACCATGATCCACAAGACAGGCCCTAGTTCCTCCCTCGCCGGCCTCACTGTGGCCGCCAGCAGCGCCGCACCCGCCATGCCGGGTCCGCACATCAACACCCGCCGGGTGCGTGACCTGATCTCCCAGCTCCTGGTCGCGCTGGGCGAGGACCCCGCCCGCGAGGGGCTGACCGACACTCCAGAGCGGGTCGCGTCCTGGTGGAACACCTTCCTCTCCCCAGACAATGCCTCCACCGCGACATGCTTCACCGAGTCACGCCTGAGCGGCCAACTGGTCGTCGTGGGTGGCATGAGCGTGTGGTCGCTGTGCGAGCACCACATGCTGCCCATGAACCTGCAGGTCACCGTCGGATACGTGCCCGCAGGCAAGGTCGTGGGTCTGTCGAAGTTCGGTCGCATCGCCCAGCGGCACGCCGGCCGTCTCCAGGTTCAGGAGCGGTTCACCCGGCAGGTCGCTGAAGACCTCGCCGGGATGATCGGCAGCGACGACGTGGCCGTGGCCGTCCGCGGCACGCACCTGTGCATGAGCATGCGGGGCGTCCGGATGGAGGCCGCCCGCACCAGTTCGCTTCAGGCCGGCGGCCGGTTCGGGAGCGACCCGGTGCTCTCCCAGCAGTTCCTCGCCCTCGCCCACGACAACATCCGTTCCGAATGAGAGTAGGTATCCCCGTGGATATTTCGGTCGGGGGCCTCACCGGCCCACCTCGCGAGGAGGCGGGGGTGAAGCGGGTCTTCGAGCACCGGCGCATCTGGCGCCTGACGCAGGACGCTTTCGCCTCTGCTGCCGCATTGATCGCCGGGCAGGAGCCGACGCCTGAGGTGGTGGTTGGGATCGCGCGCGGGGGAGTTCCGCTGGCCCGGTTGCTCGGTGCCCACTACGGGGTGCCGGTCGTGGAGTTGCTGGCCCGCCACAATCGCAGCGACGAGGTGTACCTTCCCGCGACCGGGCAGGTCGAGCTGCCGGAGGAACCCGACTTGGCGCTCGTGGCGCATCGCGGTTCCCGGGTGCTGCTGGCCGACGACATCTGCGGCACTGGCTCCACCTACCGCGCGGCGGTTCCATGGCTGGCCACGCATCTGGCCCCGGCGGGCGTACGCACTGCGGCGCTCTGCCGCAGTAAAGCGGCGACCTTCACCCCGGACATCTGGGTGTGGGACACCCTCGACTGGGTCGTCTTCCCGTGGAACGACACCGCGCGGACCACCGAGGACTTGATCGTGCCTGCCTCGCCGCGAGTCCGCCCGGCGCTCGGCGCGGCCCCGGCACACGCAGCCGAGCCCCGAGACCGCAGATGAGCGGGCCAAGCCTGCCGGAATCCGCCGGGCTGGACCCGCATCAGCACGCCCCCGACCGCGCTCCGGCGCTCCACCCCGATGTTTGCATGGGAGCCAAAGGATGAACGCCGCGCAACTGCCGGAGCAGTACCAGACTCGGCCGGGAACCCCGATGGTGGGCCCCTACAGCACCAACCAGATGGACGACTTCTACGCGGCATTGAGCCGTGGTGAGGCCAAACCGTCGGGTCTGATGAATCTTTTGCAGCACCTGATTGTCGCCGAGCGGTGCGTGCCGGGCTCTCGTGTGCTGGACGTGTGCTGCGGCCGCGGGCTGGCGCTGCCGCTGCTCCACTGCTACGCCCCGACGATCGGAGGGTATGTCGGGCTGGACATCAGCGCTGCCAATCTCGATGAGGCTCGCAACCGGATCGAGGCCCTGCGCGCGACCTACGGTGACCCTTTCCCGGTGGAGTTGGTGGAGTGCGACGTCGCCCAGCCCTGGCCGGATCTGCCCGCCTTCGACATCGCCTTATACACCTCGGCGCTGGAGCACCTGCCGTTCGAACTCGGCGCGGCGAGCCTGCGCAACACCGCTGCGGCGCTGGCGCCGGGCGGAATGCTCTACCTGTCCACCCCGGCTGCCGTCGGCTCCCCTCCGCGTCCGCTGCAGTACCGCGTCCACGTCTACGAATGGTCGCGGGAGGAGATCACCCAGATGCTCGCCGAGGCGGGCCTGGTCATCGAGGACGTGATGGGTTTGCTGCCGCCCGCCCCGGAAGTCCTGGCGGCCTCGCTCACCCACCGGTACGGGAACGCGGCCGCCGGCTGGTACCGCGACCTGGTGGAGCGTGTCCCCAAAGCCCTGCTGGACGCGGTGTCGGCCGTCGCCGTTCCCGACGTGGCCACCGAGCTGCTCTACGTCTGCCGGAGGCCGGCATGACCAGCACACCAGCGCCACGTGCGGCACCGCTGTGGGTGAGCATCGAGGGGATCAACGGAGTCGGGAAGACGAGCGCAGCCCGCGCGGCCACCGCCATGCTCGGCGCCCGCTGTGTGCTCCTGGACGAACTCACGGACTCCTGTGGCACTGCACTGCACGGTCCGGTCATCGCCGCGTTGACCGAGCACGGCGACCCTTTCCTGCGCACTGGTTACCCGGTCGTGGAGACCCTAGCCCTGCTCGCGCTACAGGTCGGCAAAGCCGAGCGGCTGGCCGGGCGCGACCTGACCGGAGTCGAGGTGATCATCGAAGACCGCGGCGTGGACAGCATCGCGGTCTACCAGGCAGCGATTCTGTGCTCCCCGCGCCCAGAGACGTCGCCGGAATCGGTGGCCCGGTACGTGCTGTCGGCTGTGCGGCGTTGGAGGCGTATCCCGGACGCGACCATCCTCCTCACGGGCGACCCCGAGGAGTGCCCGCGGCGCTTCGCCGACCGCATCGGGCGGCCACTCACCCCGGCGGACCTGCAACTGCTCGAACAGATCGACACCCTGTACCGGAAGGCGGCAGCCGACGATCCCGGACGATATGTCCTTCTCGAAGTGGCCGGCATGTCACGGGAGGAGACGGCCGGAGCCGTCGGCGAGATCGTGGCCACCCTGATGGATCGGCAGGCCGCCCATGCCTCGTGACGTGACCCTGCTGTGGGCCCTGCGCTCTCCCTGTGCGTTCAAGTGCCCGCACTGCTACTTCGGCACTATCGAGGAGCACAAGGACAACCTGCCTGAGCAGGCAGGAGTCCTGTCGCACCTGTCTCGCGCCGACCTGTCGGCGCAGACCCTGGCGGCGTTCGCGCGCACGCTGCCCGGCTCCCCCGTCGAGCGGGTAATCATCGCGGGTGGCGAACCGCTGGACTGGCCCGCGACCCTCCGAGTCATCTCTCTCATCAAGGACGCGGGCTGCCAGGTCGTCATCGCGACCAACGCCATTCCGCTCACGCGCCTGCACGTCGCCGAGCGTCTGGTCGCCCTCGGCGTCGACGGCGTATCGGTGTCGCTCGACAGCGCGGACGCCGGCACCAACGACCGGATGCGGCCGTCACGTTCGGGCCGTTTCGGCTACCACGACGTCCTGGAAGGCATCGGCGCTCTGCTGCGGGCCCGTGGCGACCGGCCCGCGCCCAGGGTCGGGATCTACACCGTGGTCACGCGATCACGCCCGCAGGAGATCACCGACGTGGCGCGGCTGGCCGCCGACATCGGCGTGGACTACTACGTGCCGCAGCCGATCTCCCTCGCACCCGATCACCAGCTCTTCGACGCCCTGTCCCACACATCCGCCGACGTCGCCGAGGTTGGCGAGCACCTCGACCGCCTCTACCGCGACCCCCCGGGGCTGGCCCTGCCCGACCCGTCCTACATCCAGCGGTTCATCGCCGCGATTTCCACCCAGGACAGCGGGCATGTGCCTGATTGCTTCGGCGGCGCCCGCCTGTTCTTTATCCAGCCCGACGGCTCGGTCTGGGACTGCCCCTCCGACCGCCGGATCGCCGCCACCCCGCCCGCGCGACAACGCACCATCCGCGACGGCGACGCGCGCACGCTGTTCGCCACCAGACCGGCGTGTACGGACTGTGCGCTGTTCAGTCGAGACTGCGTGAACATGTGGCCCCTCGTCCTGGACATGCCGCGGCTGCTCAACCCCGGGGCTCAGCGATGACGTTGCCCGCCGTCCACGGCGGCCCACAGGTGCTCGCGGATCAGCTCGCCGTGGTGCTCGCTCAGATGCCCGACCCCAGCGGTGGCCCGGTCGCCGGGCAACTGGAGCACGACCTGTCCGTGGCATTCGGTGTACCGCACGCCGTCGCGGTCGCATCCGGCACCGCTGCCCTGCACGCAGCCCTGTCGGCCTGCGGCATCGGCCTGGGCGACGAGGTCCTCGTGCCGGCGCTGAGCGTCGTCATGACCGTGGCGCCGCTGGCCGCCCTCGGCGCCACACCGGTGTTCGTCGACAGCGACCCGGCAACCCTGGATGTGGACTACGACGACGCCGCCCGCAAGGTCACCCCACGAACTCGGGCAATCCTCCCGGTGCACCTGTGGGGCCGGATGGGAGACCCCGCAGCTCTGACGGCGTTCGCGTCCGCGCACGACCTCATCGTCATCGAGGACGCCGCCCAAGCCGCCGGCACCGCCCGCGACGGGAAACGAGCCGGCACGATCGGCACCATTGGCTGCTTCTCGATGAAGGACGGCAAGATCCTGTGGAGCGGCGAGGGCGGATTCCTGCTCACCGCCCGCCGTGATCTGGCCGAGCACGCTGCCGCGTTCCGTAGCCACTGGCAGCCAGCCCCTCCCGGTCAAGACCCGCTGAGCCGGTTGGCGACCAACTCCCGCCTCGCCGCTCCGCTCGCTGTGATCGCCCAGGCCAACGTCCACCGACTCCAGAATCTGGTCGCGCTGCGCCGCGCACAGACCCGCCACCTGCTGCACACCCTCCAAGGCGTGCCCGGCCTGGTCGCCCTCGATCCGGCTGCGGACGAGCAGTGGAACGGCTTCGCCCCGCTTCTGCACATCGACCTACCCGAGGCCCGGGGGTTCGCCGAGCATCTCGCGCGGCAGGGAGTGCGTAACTCCACCGGCAGCTTCCGGCTCGTCCCCTGCGACACCCGGCCCATGTTCTCTCAACACGGCCGGCCGTGCCGGGGCGCCGCCCAAATCCTCGACCACACGCTCGCGGTCCTTCTCACCGAACGCGACACCGAGGCCATCCTCGATCGCTATGCGGCCGTCATCACCCGAGAGGCCACCACATGGGCCGCCTGAACGAGGTTCCCGTACCGACACTGACACCCCCACCCAGGACACCTCTGCGGGCAGTGACCTGTTCGCGCGGCCCTGAACGGAACCCCACATGACGAGCACATCGCAACGCCTTTGCCCCCGTGGACCGCTGATCTCGGTCGATGGCATCACGGGAATCGGCAAGACTTATCTGACCCTTCGCGCTCTCGACGGTCTCGACGACAAGCCGATGCTGCTGGAGGAGTTTTCCCGGCGAACTGGCGGAGGCCCTGGACTGGGGAAAGCTCTGCTGCGGGCGCTGATCGAGGCCAGCGCGGGAGACCCGTTCCTGCGCGGAGGCACACCCCTGGCCGAGACGATGCTTCTGCTGGCCATCAAGCGGCACGACCTGGACACCGTCCTACCCGAGCTGGCCAGCGGGCGAACCGTCGTCGAGGGCCGCAGCGTCGACACCACAGCGGTGTGCCAGGCGGTGCAACTGCACCCCCACGACGGCGATGCCGCCCTTGAGGCGGCCATCGCACTGCGGGACCTCGCAGCCTCCTACCGGCCCCTGCCCGACCTCACGATCCTCCTCACCGACGAGGCATCCGAGGCCGTGACGCGCGTGCAACGGCGCGACAAGTGCGTCTTTACCAGCGAACAGGTTACGTTCATGCGGGACGCCTGCGCGCTCTACGAGCGGCTCGCCGCCACAGACCCGGCACGCTACCGGGTTCTGGACCGGCGCACAGTCAACGAGCACGAGGCGGGCGATCTGATCCGACTCTGGATCCAGGGTGCCGGGACCGGCCTTGGCTGCCTGCACGAGCCATGGCAGGGCCCACAGGCACGGTGCATGTGCTGCGGCTCGGGCCCGGCGCCGGCATGAACCAAACCGCCAGCTCCTCAGCCTGCTCGAACCCGGCTCGGGCGGGAGGCTGCGCCACCGCGATCCTCGCCGAAATCGAGGCTGTGATCTTCGACTTCGACGGAACCCTCGCCGACACCACAGCCAGCCACGAGCAGGCGCTGCGAGCGGCGCTGCGGCTCCATGGCCTCGACCTGGACCCCGTCTGGTATCGCCGACACGTCGGCCTGTCCATCCACGATCTGCTGGCCGCGCTACCTGGCGCCCGGCACCTACCCCATGAGGAGATCGTCCAGCAGAGCCGCGCCCACCTGCTGACCACCGTGCACAACCTCACCCCCATCACGTGCGTCGTCGCGCTCCTGCACACCGCACGCCGTGCCGGGCTGCCCTGTGCCGTCGCGTCGGGCGCCAGCCGACTTCTCGTCGATCCCGGGATCGACGCCCTGGGCCTCAGGCACGAGTTCGCGGCCGTTGTCGCGCGAGAGAACGTCGCGCACGGTAAACCGGCCCCCGACCTGTACCTTTCCGCCGCGCGACGTCTCGCAGTCCCGCCGGACCGCTGCCTGGCCATCGACGACGCCCACGACGGTCTCGCCTCCGCCCGCGCGGCCGCCATGCACGTGCTCACGGTGGTCAACGGCCATCTGGCCGCCGCAGAAGAACAGGAGGCGCTTCCGCACTGAGCCGGCCGGGTCGGCGTGGTCGAGCCACGGGTGAGACGGCGACCGCACCGCGACGCTTCATCGGACACCGAAACTGCACTGAGCCGCAGACCCGCCAGACGACAGCACGAGTCAATCCCACACCAGGGGAGCATGATGCCCGTCCTTCACTCGACCAAGAACCTGGAGATCATCGAACCCCCCACGGCAACGAGGACGGGCATCGGAATCTTCGAGTACACCGACCACTACACGGTGTTCCATTACGGCCGAATGCCCGACCGTATCCCCGGGAAAGGCGAGGCCACCTGCCGCATGGCCGTCTTCAACTTCACCAGGTTGGAGGAGGCGGGCGTACCCACCCATTTCCGCCGATTCATTGCCCCGAACCGGATCGAGTTCGATCTCGCGCGCGTACCGGATCCGGACTCCGGGTCGCCCATCCTGGGCAGCGGAAACTACCTCATTCCGCTGCAAGTCCTCTTCCGCAACGAACTCCCTCAAGGCAGCTCTGTCCACCGACGGCTCGCGGCAGGCACGCTCACGCCAGCCCAGGCGGGGCTCCGCAACGCTCCGATCCTCGGCGAGCATCTGGAGCAACCGCTTTTCGAATACGCGACGATGCTGGAACCAGTCAACCGGTTCATCGACAGACCTGAGGCTCAGCGCCTCGGCGGTGTGAGCGACGAACAGTTTCAGACGATGAGCGACACCGCCGCCAAGGTCAACGAGGTTCTGAGCGGGCACGCACGCGAGGTTGGGCTGAGCCACTGCGACGGCAAGGTCGAGTTTCTGGCCGCCAGCGACGGCGGCATCGTGGTCGCCGACAGCCCCGGCACACCCGACGAAAGCCGCCTGATGTTCAACCGAGTGCACTGCGGCAAACAGGTCCTGCGGAACTGGTACGTGGCCCACAGGCTCGACGTGCCGGTCAACCAGCTGATCGCAGACGGCGTGCCCCGCAACCTGTGGCCACAGCCGGCGCCGCTTCCACCCGAGTTCCTGCCCGTCATGTCAGACCTCTATCGGGCATTGAGCGAGACCTGGACGGGCCAGCGACTCTGGGGCGCACCAGACCTGCACGCTGCCACACAGGCCGTTACCAGCCTCATTCGGTGACCATTCACCACAGAAGCGGACGCTCAGGCATGCTCGTCCCGACGCTCGTCGGCAGGCGCCCGGTACCTATGAGAACGGTGGACCGATGGGCGGACTGACGCAAGACCCCGAGTTTCTGGCGACCACGTTTGTGATCATCGACTTCGAGGCGACGACTCCCACGGGCTACCCGGCCCAGCCCGTCGAAGTCGCCGCTCTCGCACTCCGCTACCAGGATGCCGATTGGACGCCCGTCGGCAGGAGCACATCCCTCATCAGGCCGCCCGCCTTCGCCCCGGTGACCCCCGCCTTCACCGCCCAGACCGGCCTGACCGCCGAGCAGGTGAGGCTGGCCCCCACCCCGGCCGACGCACTGGGCGCACTGGATCGGCGATTCACCGCCGACAACCGGTACCTGCTGGTCGCTCAGCACGCCGCCACGGAGGCCAACCTCATCCACAACCAGCGAGAGCACTGCCCGACACTCGCCAGCATCGATCTTCTTGACACGATCCCGCTGGCCAAACACCTCATCCCGGGTCTGCCGAACTACAAACTCGACACGCTCCTGGCGCACTTCTCCATCGAGCACCCGGCAGACCGCCACCGGGCCCACGCCGACGTCGACGTCACCGCCCAGGTGTTCATCCGGCTCATCGCCGCCGCCAACGACAACGCCCAGCTCAACGATCTCGCGGAGCTGATGAAGCTCGCGGGCCGCACGGCCAAGTGCAACATTCCCATTCAAGGCGAACTTTTCGACATCAAACCTCCCGGCGAACCAGACCTGAGAGGACGAAATTCGTGGTGAAGATCGAGGACCAAACGCCCCGCGAAACGGTCCCGTTTTGGTTCGATCCGCTGTGTCCTTGGGCGTGGATCACCTCACGCTGGCTTTTGGAGGTAGAGCAGGTCCGGCCGGTGCGCGCCGAATGGCGCATCATGTCACTGGCCTACCTGAACCTCGTCCAGCGCGAGGGCAAGGGACTCAGCGCGGACTACCTCGACCTCATGGCCAGAGCATGGGGTCCGGTGCGGGTCTGTGCGGCCGCAGCCGAAAACAGTGGCCCCAGCGTCCTCGGACCGCTGTACACCGCGATCGGCACCCGGCTCCACAACCAAAGACGCCGCGACGACCCCACCGTGATCACCGAGGCCCTCACCGCGGCGGGCCAACCCGACTCGGTGGCGGCAGCGGCCACCAGCACGGAATTCGACCAGCTCATCATCGACTCGCACAACGAGGCGTTCGACGAGATCGGCCTCGACGTCGGAACGCCCGTTCTCCGCATCGGCGGCACCGCCTTGTTCGGCCCCGTCATCACACCCGCACCCCGCGGTGAAGCCGCCGGAAGACTCTGGGACGGCCTGGTCATCGTCGCGCAAACTGACGGCTTCTTCGAGCTCAAGCGGGGCCGAACCCGCAAGCCGTCCTTTGATTGAGCGGATGACGACGCCTCAACCGACAGCGAAACAACAACGACCACGAGCTGAACCGGTAGACCAACGACATCCACTCGATCGGGAGCATCCGCCCGGGCCTGTCGCCCACATCACGCCGGCGCAGCCACCGCCCGCGTGATGCGGTGCCCGACAAGTCCCTCGGCCACAGAAAGCGGGTACCACTTCGCACCTCGCACCTCCGACTCTTGGATACGCCCCACATCCGCCTGCGCCGTCACGAATGAGTAACCGAAATCGAGATGGAAGTGTTCCGGCTCGTCCTTCGCCGGCCGCGCCGGAACTTTCCCGTACTCGACGTAGACCGGAATCTGCGACGCCGGGAAGAGCCTGCCGGGATCAACCCCGGTTTCCTCCACCAGCTCCCGCACCGCCGCGCTGATCAGCGTGGAATCAGTCGGCTCGAGGTGTCCTCCAGGCTGCAAGGGGATCCCGTAGGCGAGGTGATCGACAAGCAGCACTTCGTCGCCGCTGCGGACCAGAAGCGCACCGACAGTCACGTGCATTGAGAAGTTCCGTCGCGAGGCGAAATCCGCTCCCTGAGCAAGCAGCTTCACCGGCTCGGACAGCGACGCGGCTTCATCCGGATAGCACTCAAGGTAGGCCGAAAGCGCATTTGAGATGTCCGAATCACTGATCGCCACGAGCCGCCCCCGCTCCAGTCCGAGAGCACAGCTCTCCGGGATCGCCTGCTCTGACGTGGGCGATGAGACTTGACACCGGCAGCTCCAAAACGCGTGGCGTACAAGGATATTCGTACTCTACAAGCGGACCTGAGCGTGAGCCCGTGCCACGCCGGAAAGCAACCAGCTTGAATTTCCGAGCAGGTTCGTGCAGGTCCGTAGCCTGTGGTCGCTGCTTCGGCGGATGCCCGCCGACAGCGTGCCTAACTCATCGAGCTACTCCGGAGGTAGCCGTAAGCCGAAGACAGGTGCGAGTAGGTCCGCAGAGGCTTGCCCGGTTGGCAGCCGGGACTGTCAACTTAACGGTGTAACTGGATTTTGATGGGTTACTTGCGGCCTGCGGACAGGCGGCCTTCGAAGGT
>NZ_JBNCKT010000151.1:0-10196 GCF_049841675.1 Micromonospora sp. DT4 | reverse complement strand
TCCGTGCAGCTCAACCCTCATGTCGCCGAACCCCGCATCCCCTCAAGATCAACTTATCTAGGAAACTCGGGCTAGGCTGACCGCCGACGGACTACGAGGAGAGGGCGACACCATGACCAGCACCGCGCAGCTCACCGGAGAACGAGCCGACCTGCTGCAGACGCTGCGCCGGCACCGGGGCTTCCTCCTGCAGACCGTCGACGGGCTGACCGACGAGCAGGCCGCCATCCGCAGCACCGTGAGCGAGCTCTGCCCCGGCGGGCTCGTCAAGCACGTCGCCAGCACCGAGGAGCGGTGGATGCTGTTCGCCGTGGGTGGCGCGGAGGCGATGCAGCGAGCCGAGATCGACTGGGTCGGCCAGTTCCAGATGGCGCCGGGCGAGACCCTGGCCGGGCTGGTCGAGCGGTTCCGGTCGGTGGCCGCCCACACCGACGAGCTGATCGCCACCCTCGATCTGGACGCGGCACACCCGCTGCCGCAGGCGCCCTGGTTCGAGCCGGGCGCGAGTTGGACGGTGCGTCGGGTGCTGCTGCACCTGATCGCCGAGACGTCCCAGCACGCCGGGCACGCCGACATCCTGCGGGAGGCGATCGACGGGGCGAAGACCATGGGCTGAGCCCCGGTCCGGCCGTCGCCGGTGCCGTTCACGTCGTGTTCCCCGTTCCCCTCGCCGGGGCGGATGTGACATCGCCCGGCGGGGCGGCGCTGAGGGACACGAGATGAGCGCGGACCGGATGGACCAGGAGACCGCCGAGCGGCTGCTCGGTGGTCTCCCCGCCACCCCGTCCGCGGGCGCGCATCCGGTCGCGCTGCTGCTGACGGCGGTTCGCGCCGTGGCCCGCCCCGGGGAGCTGGCCGGTCTGGGCCACGCCGTGCAGGGCTTCCGCCACGCCCAGGCGCAACACCGCCACCCTCCCCCGGTCCAGCCGGCCGGGCGCTCCCCCGCCGTCGAGAGGGACGCGAGCGGCGCGACGGCCGCCGATCTCAGGACCGAAGGGGGGACGTCGGGGGTCTGACCGGCGGGGTGGACCGCTCGCCGGCGTACGCGTCGGTGTGGCCCCAGCGTCCGGGGACGCCGAGAAGGGCCACCAGTTAACGGCCCAAAAGCAAGACCACGGGGCGGGTGGGAGGGACTGTCGGTCAGTCGTGCTTGATGAGGCCGCGGACGTAGGCGGCCTGGCCGGCGTGTTGCGCGTCGTCGTCGGCGATGCTGACCAACCGCACGCCGAGGGTGACCGGCGGGTCCCACGACTCGTCGACGATGCGGTCCAGGTCCGCCGGACGCAGCCCGGCAAGGAACGATCCGGTACGCGCCGAGACCGCGCCGTAGTAGTCGATCAACGCCTGCGCGCTCTCCGGCCGTACCCCCGCGACCTGCGCGGGCGTGTGACCGTAACCGGTGTCGTGCGGGTCGGCGACGAGCCCGAACCGCCCCGCCCAGTCGCTACTCATCCAGATCTGCTCGGCGTCGAGCAGGTCGGCGACGTGGTGGTCCTGGACGCGGGTCAGGTGCCAGACCAGCCAGCCGACCGAGTTGGCGCCCTCGGCGGGCGCCCAGCGGAGCTGCTCCGGCGTGAGGCCGTCGACCGCCGCGCGGACGAGGTCGGGTAGCCGGTCGTACGTCTCGGTCAGCAGGTCCCTCACGTCCACGGGTACGCCTCCTGGTCGGTATTGGATCACCGTACCGCCGGGCACCGACGGCCCGACCCTGCCCGCTACGGTGATCACGTGGTAGCGGCGCTGGAGTTGTATCTGGACCCGGACGCCACCCGGCGGATACGGGTGCTGTGGGACGCCCTGGAGGCCGAGGGTGTGCAGAGCATGCGCTCGCTACTGGAGCAGCGCCACCGCCCGCACGTGTCGCTCGCGGTGGCGCCCCGCTTCGACCCCGACCAGGTCGCCGAGGCGCTGCGCGGCACGGTCGTGGCGGCACCGCTGCGACTCGACTTCGAGCACGCCGGGCAGTTCGTCGGGAGGGTGCTGTGGCTCGGCCCGGCGCCGACGGCGGAGCTGCTGGCACATCACCGGCTGGTGCACGGCCGACTCGCCGCCGCCGGCATCGGGCTGGTCGAGCACTACCAGCCGGGGCGCTGGGTGCCGCACTGCACGCTGTCGATGCGCGTGCCGAACACGCTGATGGCCGCCGCGGTGCGCCGCTGCCTGGAGGTGCTGCCGCTGGCCGCGACCGTGGTCGGCGCGGCGCTCACCGACCACGCCCGCGGCATCGCCCACCCGCTGACCTGAGGCGCCACCGCGCGGGGACCGTCCCGCCGCCGGGGCGAGCGGGACGCCGCCGGGGCGAGCGGGACGCCGCCGGGGCGACCAGCAGCAGGCGCGAACGAGCGGGGCCAGCGCACCGGCCGACCCTGCGCCGAGCGGGTCCGCCCCCCTTGAGGGCCGCCGCCGACACGAACACCTGCGCGCGCACGGGGTCCGGCGCGCGCACGTCGACCGGGGCAGTGTGCCCCCGGGGTGCCCGCGAGCTCAGGTGAGGGTGTGCTGGCCTGCCTTGATCACCTGGTCGTACTCGCTGCGTCGAGCGTCGTAGGCGGGCTCCAGGAACGCCTCCGAGTCGGGTCCCACCGGCAGCCGAAGGGGCGGCGGGTCCATCTGCCCGAGCCGCCAGACCACATCAGCGAAGAGCTCAGGGGAGTTGATCTCTGCCTTGGTATTCATGCCCTGTAGCGCGCCGAGCATGCCCTCGCTGACCGGCAGGTAGTCCGAGATACGGTTCTCCGACATCATCAAGTTGGCGCTGTAACCGGTGGCGAAGCCGCCCGGTTGCAGGATGGTCACCTTCACCCCGAGGTGTCCGGCCTCGGCGGCCAGCGACTCGGCCGCCCCCTCCAATGCGAACTTGCTCGCCGTGTACGCGGCGAGCCCCGGGAAGGGCACCGTGCCGGAGACCGAGCTGACGAAGACGGCATGCCCGCTGCGCTGCCCTCGCCACACCGGCAGCACCGCGCGGGTGAGCCGCCACGGCCCGAACACATTGGTGTCGAACTGCGCAGCGATCTCCGCGTCGGACAGCTCCTCGAAGGTGCCGAACTGTCCGTAGGCCGCGTTGTTGACCAGGACGTCGATGCCGCCGAAGGCGTCCACTGCCCGCTCAACGGCTGCCGTGCACTGCTCCGGATCCCGTACGTCCAGGGCGACGGCCACAACGTTGTCCGGATACCGAGCAACCAACCCGTCCAGGGTTTCCGGCCGCCGGGCCGTCGCCACCACCTGCTCGCCCTCGGCCCCGAGTCGGGCCGCGAGAGCATGACCGAGTCCACTGGAACACCCCGTGATCAACCAACGCTTTGCCATCGTCCTCAGACCGCCTCATCCGTTGCGTTACTTGGCGATTGCAGAGTGCCAAAGGTGGCGCAGGAGGTGAAGAGCATCGATCGTCGTCAAGCTGATTCGTCGGATATCCGGCATGGTGGTGGCGACGCGATGATACGCATGGTGCTAATTGTCCGGTTTGGCGGGCGCCAGTCGGGAAACCGAAAACAGGGGGTGCGAACGCGGCCTGACGTGGGATGGTTCGACATGGATGCCGTACCGGTGGTGACCCGCGAGCGGGCCGCCCGGCCGGGGCCGCGGGCGCACACCGCGCCGCCCGCGGCGGCTTCGACGAGGAGAGGCAGGGCCCATGCAGGCTCAGCGCAGGCCACCGCGTAACGAGCGGAGCCAGACCACGCACGACCGTACCGGCGGCGGCATGACCGGCACCGCCACCCCGCTGACCATCTGGGCCGCCGCCGTGCTGCTCGGACGCATCAGCGCCGGCGACGACGACGTCGAGGACGAGCGGCACATCCTGCGCGGCATCGAGTGAGCCGCGGCGTCGCGTGAGCATCGAGTGAGCCCCGGCGTCGCGTGAGCGTCGTTCAGAGCCAGCCGCGGCGTTTGAAGACCAGGTAGAGGGTTCCGCACACCAGCACCATGAGCAGCAGCGCGAACAGGTAGCCGAAGCGCCAGTTCAGTTCGGGCATGTGCACGAAGTTCATGCCGTACACCGTGCCGATCAGGGTGGGGGCGAACAGGATCGCGGCCCATGAGGAGACCTTCTTCAGCTCCTCGTTCTGCGCATAGCTGGCCGCCGTGAGGCTGCGCATCTCCTCGTTCTGCTGCTGCGAGACCAGGGTGGCGTTGACGGTGAGGATGTTCTGCAGCAGGTGCCGGAACCCGTCCACCCGCTCCACCACCTGGGTGAGGTGGTCGGTGACGTCACGCAGATAGCGGCACAGCTCCTCGTCGTTGCCGTAGCTGCCGGCGCCGGCCGCCAACGCGTCGAGCATGCCGAGCAGCGGGCGGGCGGCCCGCTGGAACTCGATGACTTCCCGGCTGAGACCGTAGATGCGCCGGCTCGCGTTCGGGTCACCCCCGAAGACCTGGGTCTCGATCTCGTCGATGTCGTTCTCCAACCCGGCGACCACCGGCGCGTACCCGTCGACGACCTGATCCAGGATCGCGTACAGCACCGCCTCGGGGCCCCGGGCGAGCATCGGGGCGTCGGCTTCCATGCGGCGCCGTACCGCCGCCAGGTCGGGGGCCTCCCCGTGCCGGACCGTGACCACGAAGCCGGGCCCGATGAACAGGTGCAGCTCGGAGAACTCCACCTCCTCCCGCAGGTCGTCGTAGCGGGCGGCGCGCAGCACCACGAAGAGGGTGTGTCCGTACCGTTCCAGCTTGGGCCGCTGGTGGGCGTTGATCGCGTCCTCCACAGCCAGGTCGTGCAGGCGGAACTCGCGCGCCAACGAGGAGATCTGGTCGATGTCCGGCCGGTACAGGCCGATCCAGGCCATCGCGTCGTCCTGCGCCTGTAGACAGGAGTACGTCTCGGCGAGGCCGGCCGGCGAGGCGTACCGGTGTCCCCGGACGTAGACGGCGCTGTCCACCAGGCCTCCGGCGGACGGGCTCCCCGGCTGCGGCGGCGTGACGGCCCCGACCCGTGTCTCGTGCTCGTCGAGCTGGCGGCCGAAGCCGTCGCCCCGGCGGAAGCGGCGGCCACCAACCACGAGCCCGCTCCCCTCCCGGCGCTGCCCGGCCCGGCGTTCGGGGCGGGGGCGCTGCTTCCCCCGTGCTCCCAGCGCGAAACCCTCGACGCGCCGCCGGGTCCGGTACTCGCGGCGGGCGGGTTCCGCGCACCGCCGGACGGACGGCGGCCGGACGGCGGATACTCGCGGTGACCATGGGCGGGACGGGGGTGACGCCGGTGGAGGTGGACAGACGTGCCGGCCGGCGGACCGACCGGGTACGGCGCTGGCTGCTCGCCGACGAGTCGCAGCGGCCCGTGCCGCAGGGCCCCGGCGGCCGCCCACCGGAGCAGCGGCACCACCCGTGGTGGAAGGTGATGTGCCTGACCGGCGTCGACTACTTCTCGACGCTGGGCTACCAGCCGGGCATCGCGGCGCTGGCCGCCGGGGCGCTCTCGCCGGTGGCGACCCTCGTGCTGGTGCTGGTCACGTTGCTGGGCGCGCTGCCGGTCTACCGGCGGGTGGCGGTGGAGAGCCCGCACGGCGAGGGCTCGATCGCCATGCTCGTACGCCTGCTCAGCTACTGGCCGGGCAAGCTGTTCGTGCTGGTGCTGCTCGGCTTCGCGGCCACCGACTTCATCATCACCATCACCCTGTCCGCAGCCGACGCGACCGCCCACATCGACGAGAACCCGTTCTGGCCCAGCGGGCTCAAGGGGCACGAGGTGGTGCTCACGCTGCTGCTCGTGGCCCTGCTCGGCGCGGTGTTCCTCAAGGGTTTCGGCGAGGCGATCGGGATCGCCGTCGTCCTGGTGGCGGTCTACCTGTCGCTGAATGCGGTGGTGATCGCCGACGCGCTGTGGCGGGTGGTGAGAGACCCGAGCGCGGTCGGCGACTGGAGCACCGCGCTGCGCACCGGGCACGGCGACCCCCTACTGGTGGTCGGACTGTCCCTGCTGGTGTTCCCGAAGCTGGCGCTGGGCCTGTCCGGTTTCGAGACCGGGGTGGCGGTGATGCCGCACATCCGGGGGGACCGCCAGGACTCGGAGGATCGGCCGCTGGGCCGCATCCGGGGCGCGCGGCGGCTGCTCACCACCGCCGCCGCGACGATGAGCGTCTTCCTGATCACCAGCAGCGTCACCACCACGGTGCTGATCCCCCCCGAGGCGTTCCAGCCGGGCGGGGCCGCCAACGGCAGGGCGCTGGCCTACCTGGCCCACCAGCACCTCGGAGGGGTGTTCGGCACGGTCTACGACCTCTCCACCATCGGGATCCTCTGGTTCGCGGGGGCGTCCGCGATGGCCGGGCTGCTCAACCTCGTACCCCGGTATCTGCCCCGCTACGGCATGGCGCCGGCATGGGCCCGCGCGGTCCGGCCGTTGGTGCTGGTGTTCACCGGGGTGGCGTTCCTGATCACGGTCGTCTTCTCCGCCAGCGTCGACGCGCAGGGCGGCGCGTACGCCACCGGGGTTCTGGTGTTGATCACCTCGGCGGCGACGGCGGTGACCCTCGCGGCGCGGCGGCGGCGTCAGCGCGGCCGCGCGGTCGCGTTCGGGGCCATCGCGGTGGTGTTCGTGTACACCACCGTGGCGAACGTGACGCAGCGCCCGGACGGTGTGAAGATCGCTTCCTGTTTCATCGGCGCGATGATCCTGGTGTCGGCGCTGTCGCGGGTGCTGCGGGCGTTCGAGCTGCGGGTCGACCACGTCCAGCTCGACGAGATGGCGACCGCGATGATCGACGAGCGCGCCGGACGCCGCATTCGCCTGATCGCGCACGAGCCGGAGCGCCGCGACCTGCCGGAGTACCGCGGCAAGCTGGCCCAGACCATGGCGGACAACGACTTCCCCGACGACAGCGATGTGATCTTCGTCGAGGTCCAGGTCACCGACCCGTCGGACTTCGAGACGGGGTTGCTGGTGCGCGGCAGCGTGGCGCACGACCGTTTCCCGGTGCTCAGCCTGGCCAGCTCCTCGGTGCCCAACGCACTGGCCGCGCTGCTGCTGGAGATCCGCGACCGCAGCGCCCGACGCCCCCACATCTACTTCGAGTGGACCGAGGGCAGCCCGGCCCACAACGTGCTGCGCTACCTGGCGTTCGGGCAGGGCGAGATCGCCTCGGTCACCCGGGAGATCCTGCGCCGCCAGGAGCCGGACCAGACGCGCCGGCCCCACGTGCACGCCGGTTGACCTGCTCCTCGAGCGCAGGCCAGGGCTGGTGAGCGTGGTCATATCGGCTGGACGACCGACCGGTGGTTGCTGCTAGCCTCGGCGCAGGTCATGAGCGCCAGCGCAAAGCCCCGGCTCGCTGGCCGGCAACCCTCCTCCGCGGTGGGGTGCCCCGGGTGAAGACCAGGCACCGGCAGGACGCCGGCGCAAGCGTGGCCTGGCACCCAGGTCAGCACCAAGACCCGGGAGACCGCATGCACATCCTCAGCCCCACGCCACCGGCCGGCCGGCGCATGCCGACCCTGACCCGGCGTCGGCACGTGGACCTGATGCGAATGCGCAGCGCGGCGTGTACCGCCGCCTGACGCGCTAACCCTCCCCGCCCCACCCGCCCTCCTTCCCGGGCACCCACCCACCCACGCGAGCCCTCGCGTCGATCATGAAGTTGTTGCCCGTCCGACCGGCGTGTCGGGACAACAACTCCATGATCGACGGGGTCGACGCATCCTTTTTGGAGACACCTGTGCGATTTTTCTCTGGTTTCGGCCGCGTTGTTGCCGCTGGGGCGGCCAGCATCCTGGTTGCTGGCGCCTTGAGCGCTTGCGGCGACGGCGGCGACTCGGCGGGCAGCGCCAGCAACCCGTACGGTCTGGCGCAGCCGGGTGTGCTGCGGGCAGGCACGCTGACCGACGCCCCGCCCAACGTGTACCTCAAGGACGGCAAGTTCACCGGCTTCGACAACGACCTGCTGACCGCCGTGGCCGGCAAGCTCGGCCTGCGGGTCGAGTTCGTCGGTACCGACTTCTCCGCGCTGCTGTCCCAGGTCAACAACCACAAGTTCGACGTCGGCAGCTCCTCGATCACCATCACCGAGGCGCGCAAGAAGACCGTCGACTTCGGCAACGGGTACGACTTCGGCTACTTCGGCCTGGACGTGCCGGCCGGCTCGCCGATCACCGGGTTCGACCAGCTCGCCGGCAAGCGGGTCGTGGTGGTGCAGGGCACCGTCCAGGACGACTACGCCACCGGCAAGCAGCTCGACCCGGTACGCGTACCGGACTACAACGGCGCGGTCAACCAGCTCAAGGCGGGCACCGCCGATGCCTGGATCGCACCGGCCGAGATCGGCGAGAAGTCGGCCGCCGACAGCAACGGCAAGATCACCGTGGCGGCCAAGCAGCTCAGCCCGGCGCCGACCGCGTACGCCGTCGCCAAGGGCGGCGACAAGCTGCGCGAGGCGCTGAACAAGGGCCTCGACGAGGTGATCGCCGACGGCACGTGGAGCCGGTTGCAGGCCCAGTACTACCCGGGCCGGCCGGTCCCGGCCGACTTCACCCCGGGTAGCGGCAAGGCGGCAACCCCGGCCGGGTCGGCGCCGCCGTCGGCTTCGGCGTCCGCGTCGACGGCGTCCTGAGCGGCCTGAGCGGTCTGCGGTGACGAGCGAGCGGGACGGTAGGAGAGGCGAACGATGGATCCGTTGAGCACCCTGTGGGAGACGTTCTTCGACGTCGACGCGATGCGCGAGGCGCTGCCCGAGATGCTGACCGTCGGGCTGCCCAACACGCTGATCCTGGCTGTCTCCGCCGCCCTGCTCGGCACGGTGCTGGGTCTCCTGCTGGCCGTGGCCGGCAGCTCCCGTAGTCGGTGGCTGCGCTGGCCGGCGCGCGTCTACACCGACGTGTTCCGGGGGCTGCCGGCCGCGGCGACGATCCTGCTGATCGGCGTCGGGCTGGCACCGCTGGGCATGCAGGTCTGGGGACCGGACCCGTACCCGCTGGGCATCCTCGCGCTGTCGCTGATCGCCGCCGCGTACATCGGGGAGATCTTCCGCTCCGGCATCCAGTCGGTGGAGGCAGCGCAATTGGAGGGCGCGCGGGCTCTCGGCTTCTCCTGGGCGGACGCGATGCGGCTGGTGATCATCCCGCAGGGCATCCGGCGGGTGCTGCCCGCCTGGGTCAACCAGCTCATCGCGCTGATCAAGGACTCCAGCCTGGTGTACTTCCTCGGTCTGGTGGCCAGCCAGCGGGAGCTGTTCCGCATCGGGCAGGACTACGCGGCCACCACCGGCAACGAGTCCGCACTGCTGCTGGCAGGTCTGTTCTACCTGGCGTTGACCGTCCCGCTGACGCACGTCGTCAACGCGATCGACCGGCGGTTGCGCCACGGCCGGCCCACCGCCGCACCCACCGACGACGAGGACGAGGACGACCCAGCGCTGACTGGCGTCCCGGAAGGAGCCCGGCGATGACCACCACCGCGACCACCACCTCGGTCAGCCTCCAGGCGCACGACGTCCACCTGGCCTTCGGGTCGAACCGCGTGCTGCGCGGCGTCGACCTGACCGTGCCGCGCGGCGCGACGGCCTGCGTGCTCGGGCCGTCCGGTTCGGGCAAGTCCACTCTGCTGCGTACGCTCAACCGGCTCATCGAGCCGGACCGGGGCGACGTCCTGCTGGACGGGCGCAGCGTGCTGCGCGACGACCCGGACGCGCTGCGCCAGCGGGTGGGCATGGTGTTCCAGCAGTTCAACCTCTTCCCGCACATGAGCGTGCTGCGCAACGTCACGCTGGCGCTGCGCCGGCTACGCAAGCTCGGCGAGGACGAGGCGGTCCAGGTCGCCCGCGCCCAGTTGGAGCTGGTGGGGCTCGCCGGCAAGGCCGACGCCCGGCCCTCGCAACTCTCCGGCGGTCAGCAGCAGCGGGTGGCGATCGCCCGGGCGTTGGCGCTGCGCCCCGAGGTGATGCTCTTCGACGAAGCCACCTCGGCACTCGACCCGGAGCTGGTCAAGGGGGTTCTCGGGGTGATGGCCGACCTGTCCGCCGCCGGGATGACCATGGTGGTGGTCACCCACGAGATGGGCTTCGCCCGGCAGGTCGCCGACACCGTCGCCTTCATGGACCGGGGCGTCGTGCTGGAGGCCGGTCCGCCGGAGCAGATCTTCGAGGGGGCCGAGCATCCCCGGCTGCGTCGCTTCCTCGCCCAGGTGCTCTGAGAGACTGTCGGGTAACTGGACGGCTACGCAGTGAGAAGTCGTTCGGCGTTGATGCGTCGGGCGGCTTCGC